>NZ_JBOICG010000045.1:0-8524 GCF_050739995.1 Pseudomonas sp.
GCCCATGGGTGAAGCCGGCCGCACCTACGTGCGCCGGGCCCATGACTGGAGCGTGGCCGCCAGCCAACTGGAGCAGGTGTACGCAACGCTCTCGCCACTCAATCAGAAGGAGCCCGCATGCGTGTAGGTCTGGATTACCGCACCGTCGGCACCTCACCCCAATCGGGGATCAGCCGCCAGGTGTATGCGTTGGAAAATGGCCTGCGCAGCCTGCCGGATATCGAGCTGGAGCGCTTTACCGTGGCGCCCCTGGGTGATCAAACTCGCCTGCAAGCCCATTGCCCGGCCTGGGGTTGCGCGAAAACCGCAATGCACCAGCCCCACAATCGCCTGCGTTTCGAGGCCGGATTCTTACCGCGCGCCTTACGTGAACAACGGATCGACGTGTACATCAGCACGTTCAACATGGGCCTGCCATTGCCCCCCAAACCAAAAGGTTTGCGCACCGTGGTGCTGCTGCACGATCTGTTTCAGATCACCTTGAACAACTACCACGCCAACCGCCTGAAAGCGCTGATCTACAAGACCAGCGATCGCCTGTCGATTGCCTATGCGGTACACAGCGCCGACCGTGTATGGACGCCGTCGCAGTACAGTGCCGATGAAACGGTGCGGTTGTTTCCCAAGGCGGCGGACAAGGTTCGTGTACTGCCCAACCAGGTGGATGGGTTTGTCGAACTGGCCGCCGACCTCACGCAGTACCAACTACCCGAGCGCTATTGGCTGCTGGTGGGCACCCGGGAATTGCGCAAGAACGTACCGTTCCTGGTGGACGCCTGGCAGCAGGCGCGCCGCCAATCCTCCGCCGTACCGGAATTGGTGTTGGTGGGCAGCCTTGAGCACTTGCCCGAAGCCCAGCGCACACTGCCGGGCATTCGTGCCTTGGGCGGCGTATCGGATGCCCAACTGCACGGGCTGTATCGCCAGGCTTCGCGCCTGTGGCAACCCTCCTATGCCGAAGGTTTCGGCTTGCCGGTGATCGAAGCCTTGAGTGTCGGCACACCGGTAGCCGTGGCCAGTGGCACGTCGCTGGATGAAATCACCCCAGCCTCGGCACCGCGCTTTTCGCCCACCGACACCGCTGCGCTGGTGCAGTTGATGCTCGACCTGAGCACGCAGCCCGATGAAGAGTCCCCGGAACAACGGCGCCAGTGGGCTGAACGCTTCAACCAACATGCCTATCGCCAGCGCCTGGCCGAACTGATCGAGGAACTGAAATGAGACTCTCCCTGGCAAGCCTCGTCGCTATCCTGTTCGGTCTGCTGTTTGGTGGGTTGGCCTTGGCACTGTCCCCGGCCAAGGCATTTCTGGCGGTCATCGGCCTGGCCGCGGCGGTGACCATCCTGCGCTTCCCGTTCTGGGGCTTGTTGCTGTTCGCCGGGGTCGCAACCTTCATGCCGTACTCCACCCTCAATCTGGGCATCCGCAGTACGGTCAGCGAAGCCATCCTTGCGCTGACCTGGGGTGCGGTGCTGTGGCACAGTTTTCTGTCCCGCGTACCCGATACGCCAAGCCTGACGCGGCGCCCTACCGACCAGATGCTGTTGTGGCTGATGCTGTTCAGCGTATTCCCGTTCATCGTTGGCCAAGTCACCATTCACGCCGAAACCAGCGGGGTGGCGAACTGGCTGCGTTGGCTGCTGAACCTGTCGGGAGTGTTTCTCTGCGCCAAATTGCTGGTGGACCGAAAGCACCGCGAATCCCTGGTGATCGCCCTGCTGCTGGGGAGCCTGGCGATGTTGGTGCTGTCGATTGCGGTGTTCGTACGCACACGCTCGGGGGCAGGCATCGCGCCCATCCTGGCACTGTTCAATTACGGCAACTTCGACACCTTGAAATTCGGCCTGGAGGCGATGTCGTCACGCATGGGGTCGCCGTGGATGCACCCGAATGCCATCGGCGGGATCATGGCCTTGCTGCTGCCTCTGGCCTTCTGTTATGGCATGACCGAACAAGGCTGGCGGCGCGCGCTGGGCCTGGGCGTGGCGTGTCTGGGGGCGGCTGCGTTGCTGCTGGCCAGTAGTCGTGGTGCGATGGTCAGCCTCGCGTTGGTACTGATCTGGATGGCGACACGTCGCGTGCCGTATACCGGGCGCTTGTTGATGATCGGTGCCGCACTGACCGTGGCGCTGGTGATGGCCTACCCGCCGCTGCAAGACCGCCTTGCCACCATTTTCTCGTCGAGTAACGCCAGTACCGAGATCCGTTTCGACGAATACCGGATGTTCCCTCAGGCGGTGGAGACCTACCCGTTCGGTATCGGCTTCAAGGTCGACCCTCCGGTGCCGGGGACGCACTTCCTGGGGATCTCCAACCTGTGGCTGAACTACATTTACAAAATCGGCGTCATCGGCATGCTGCTGTTTATCGCGGTCACGGTGCGCTGGTGGCGTGAAGCACGTCCGGAGAAAGGCCCGATCCGCCTGACCAAGGACAACGCATTGTGGCTGGGCAGTACCGCCGGGATTCTCTCGGCGCTGGTCAGCGGCCTGTTTGACCATTACTTCAGTTTCGCGGTGGTGATGGTGGCGCTGTTCTGGTTGATGGTGGGCATCAATGTGCTGGAGGCACGACGGTTGTTTCCGGCGCGCTTGCCCCAGCTCAAGACGGTGGTGTATCGCAAGCCGATGCTTGACGGCGTGCGGCCTTAACCATGCTCGGTTCCGCCGTCTGGCTGACCCTGGCGACCTTGCTGGGCCTGTGCCTGGGATTCGCCCGCGAGTGGTTGTTGGTGGCCGCCTGGGGCGCCGGGGAGCGCAGTGATGCCTTCTTGATCGCACTGTTTCTGCCCGAGGCGTTGCGTATGTCATTGGCCGGTGGTGTGTTGAGCGCCGCTGCGCTGCCGCTGTATTTACAACGCAAGGACGGGGCGCGCCTGGATTGGTTGGCGGTGTTGTTCCCCGCATTGCTGCTGATTGCGCTGATAACCAGCCTGTTGCTGACACTGTTGGCGCCATGGCTGGTGCAGTTGCTTGGCCCGGGGTTGGCGACCAGCGCCACGGCCCTGGCCGCGAGCAATCTGCAAATCGTGGCCTGGTGCGTGCCGGGATTGATGTTGCACGCGCTGTTCAGCATTCCGCTGCAGGCCGACGAGCGTTTTGTGCTGGCGGGCCTGGGCTCGCTGTTGTTCAACCTGCCGCCGGTGACCTATCTCGCGCTGGCGGGCACCGCGACTGAGCCCCATTCCCTGGCCTTGGCCTGCCTCGCCGGAAGCCTGTTGATGCCGCTGGCGTTGCTGCCATCGATCTGGCGTCAGGGTTGGCGACCGTGGCGCTGGCAATTGAGCTTCACGCCGTTGCGGGAACTGGGCCAACGCATCGGGCCGCTGCTGTTGAGCAACGGCGCCAGTCAAGGCTTGGCGTTGATCGAGCGGCTGGTGGCCTCGCTATTGGGTGAAGGCGCGGTGACTTGGGTCAACTTGGCTCGCAAGTTGATGAACCTGCCGCTGATTGCACTGATGAGCCTCAACCAGGTGCTGCTGGGCATGATGAGCCGTCGCCAGGGCGATGAACGCCTGGCCTTGCTCAAGCGCGGCCTGGAGACGGCCAGCGTGCTGACGCTGCCGGCTGGCGTGGGCTTGGTGGCCGCCGCGCCGAGCCTGGTGGAACTGCTGTTACCCAAGCAGTCGGCGGACTCGCCGCTGCCATTGCTGCTGGCGTGGTTCGCCGTGCCGCTGGTGTTCGGCGCCTGGAACGCCTTACTTGCGCGCTATGCCTACGCAGCCGGCGATACACGCCAGCCGCTGCGTTGCGAACTCCTCGGCAGCCTGGTCAATGTGCTGTTGCTCGGCGCCCTGCCCTTCGTATTTGGCCTGGCGGGGATTCCGCTGGCGGCATTGGCGGGAGTGATCTGCACCGCCTTGTTGCTCATGCAGCGTCAGACATTGCTCGCGGCTCTGCCCTGGGCACGGCAATGGCTGCTCAGTGCGTTGGTGATGGGCATGGCGGCGCTGATGTTGTTCCCCATTGAGGGTGTGTGGCTGCAACTGGGGCTGAGTACCCTGGCAGGCACCGTGGTGTTGTTAGGCATGGGGCTGTGGCTGAAGCCGTGGCGCAAGGCATGAATGATCGATCAGGAGTAGTTAAGTGAAACAGCGCTGGATTCAAATGGATATCGCCAAAGGCATCGGTATCCTGGTGATCGTGTACGGCCATAGTTGGTTTGTCGCCAACTCCCTGGACCTGCTCTATCCCATGCTCGCCTCGTTTGTGTTGCCGCTGTTCTTCTTCCTGTCCGGCGTGTTTTTCAAGCCCGAACAGCCGTTTGTCGAGATGGCGATACGCAAGGCCGATGGCCTGCTCAAGCCGTTTTTCTTCACCATGTTGGTGTATGTGCTCGTGCGCGATTTACTGCGCGGGCAACCCCTGTTGCCGGATGTGGGCGGCGTGCTGTACGCCTCGGTGGACACTATTCCATGGCAAGCACTGTGGTTTTTACCTCACTTCTGGGTGGCGATTCTGTTCAGTTGGTTAATGCTTCGCCTGATCCAGCGCCTGAAATTACCGCTGCTAGCGGGTTGCCTACTGATGGTGGCGCAGTTGCTGCTCGGTATCTGGGTATTGCCGTGGTTCTGGCAAGTGCCGGTCACCCTCGGCGGGCAAACCTGGACGATGCCCGGCCTGCCCTTCAGCCTCGAAATCACCCTGATCAGCAGCACCTACTTTATATACGGTTACCTGCTGCGCGACTGGTTGCGCAGGCATGAGGGCTCGTTGTTGACACTGGTGATTTCCATCGTGCTGTTCGCAGCCGTATTCGTTTACAGCCACGACACCATGGACCTGGCGCAACGGCGCTATGACCACTGGCTATGGACCAGTTTGCTGGCGGTCATCGGTGTGTATCTGTGCTGGGCGCTGGCGAAGGTGATGATGGTGTCGGCACTGCTGACGCGGGTGATGACCTATATCGGCCAGTCCACGCTGATCCTGTTGATCTTCCATGGGGAGATTCAGCACAAGACCGTCGACTTGCTGGAACGCCTGGGGCTGCATGCATTTGTGGCCGCATGCCTGGGGTTGGTGGTGGCGGTGGTGGTGCCGTTGCTGATTGGCGAAGTGATCAAGCGAGTAGCGTTCTTGCGGTTTTTCTACTTTCCGTTTCCGGTGCGTAAAGCCCCCAAGACTTGAAAACACCACTCATACAATGTGGGAGTGGGCTTGCTCGCGAAAACGGTGGATCAGTCAGTACATTTGGTGACTGACACTCCGCCTTCGCGGGCAAGCCCGCTCCCACATTTGTTATGTATTTTCAGTCATCGAGTTGTGGCGCGGCGGGCTTACTGCCGGGTTTGGCAGCTTTGGTCCCCTTGGCTGGAGGCACGGCGGCAGGTTCCGGTTCGGCCGGTGCCGCAAGGTCTTTTTCAGCCTGGGGCATCTGATCGATGGTGCTGAAGAACTCCTTCAAATCGAGGGTATCCGGTGGCACGGTCTTCTCGAGTTTTTTCTCGCCGTCCTTGCCGATCAGGATCACCTTGGTACCACTGCCTGCGCCCAGCTTGAGGGCACGGATCAAGGCATTGGTTTCCGGCGGTGTCAGCTTCTTGTTGTCCTTGGCGTCCTTGGCGAATTTCTCCCCTTCGGCACCGATGCTGCCGAACTTCACGGTGTAGAACACCATGCTGCGTTCTTCAAAGGATTGTTTGGTGGCAGGCTCGTCCAGTTTCTTCTTAAGGGTCGCCAGTGTTTCGTTACCGGAATCAAGCTCCACAACCACCAGCGGGCGGGACTTGCCCATGTCTTGCTTGAGCGGGTTGATATCCTCAGCGGCCAACAGCGGCCCCGTTAAAGCCATCAAGGTAGCCAGGGTCAGCGACCGGATGAGCATGCGCACCTCCTTTGAATTCCATGCAGGGTTCTTGAGTTTCATGTGTGCGACAGTCAAATTCAAGGATGATTCCTACACCATTTCAAGAAAGCGTAGGACAGGACGCCCGCTACGCAAGGGGTTGGACGGGATCAGGCGTCATTGTTTCTTCTGATTGCGGAAACATCACGAGACCTTCCACGTCGGCCAATGTCGGGCAAACACCGGCGCCACGATGGGGTCGGCATCCACCTGAGCCAGGCTCTGGGCAAAGCCTGGGGCCAAGGCGTTCAACGCCTCTCGCGCCTCATCCCAGCGCGACACCGCCGCCGCCATGATGCCCAGTGCGTTCGGCACATCGTTGGGGGCAAATAACTGCCCGGCAAATTGGTCGGCAAACACGACCCAGGCTTGGTGCAGGTAGCGTCGCGTGCCTGTGACCAATTGCGCCTGTACCGCCTCATCCGCGTTGCCCAGCCAGCGCTGCGGGTAGTCGATGATGCCAATGGCCGAGTAGCAATTGGCGGCGATGTACAGCAGGCCGCGCAGAATCTGTGCACGGTTGCCACCCAGTAGGTCGGACGCGGGAAACTCCAGGCCCAGGTGGATCAGGATAGCCGCGCTTTCGGTCAGCACTTGCCCATCGGGAGTGACCAGGGTGGGAATCTGTTTGAGCGGGTTGATACGGGCCAGGGCTTCGCTGCCCTCGCCGTCCTGCCAGGAGCTGGCCTCTACCCGATGCCATGGCACCGCGCAACGTTGCAGGGCGATTTCGATCATGCAAGAGCCTGACTCGTCGGTGCCGTAGAGCGTGTACATAGGCGTTTCCTCTTATCGCAGCAGTTTGGCCTGCAAATGGGCTTTCACCTGCGGCCATTCCGAATCGATGATGCTGAAGCGTACCGAGTTGCGCTTGCGCCCGTCCGGCATGATGCGCTCGTGACGCACGATGCCTTCTTGCACGGCCCCCAGGCGCAAGATGGCGGCGCGGGACTTTTCATTGAGTTCGTCGGTGGTGAATTGCACGCGCACGCAGTCGAACACTTCGAAGGCGTAAGTCAACAATAAGAGCTTGGCCTCGGTGTTGATCCCGGTCTTCTGTGTGGATTGCGCCAGCCAGGTGTGGCCGATTTCCAGCTTGCGATTGACCCGGTCAACCTTCCAGAAACGCGTGCTGCCCACCACCTGGCCGGTGTTCCGACACACAATAGTGAAAGGTATGACCGTACCCGCCTCACGCCCGGCCAAGGCGGTGTCGATGTACGTATCGATGGTGTCCGGACCCGGCACGTTCGTGACCTTGAGGTTCCACAATTCGCCGTCGGCGGCGGCCTGGAGCAAGGCCTCCGAGTGTTCGCGTTGCAGGGGTTGGAGTTCGACCGTGGTACCGGTCAGTGTGATCAGGGTCATTGAGCGCTGCGCCGTCTGCGGGTGGTCATCAGAGGGCAAGAGTGCAGGCTCTTGTGGTGCCTCGGCAAGCGTTTTAGAACAGGCCCATCTGCCCACCGACCAAGGTGCTGAAATCGTCGTTGACGAACGGCAGGATCGCATCTGCCACCGGCTGCAATTGGCGTGTGACGTAGTGGTCGTAGTCGATCGACGCCTGACGCACCTCCAGCGGCTCCGGACCATTGAGCGTGATCACATAGCTGATCCAGCCGCCGCGTTGGTACTGGCGCGGGCGGCCCAGGCGGTCGTTGTATTCATCCGCCAGGCGCGCGGCGCGCACATGGGGCGGCACGTTGCGCTCGTAGTCATCCAGTTGCCGCCGCAGGCGTTTGCGATAGATCAGCAGCTCATCGAATTCACCGCTCAGGGTGCGGCGCACGTAGTCTCGTATGTAATCCTGATGGGGCTGGCGATGGAAGATGCGCTGGTAGAGTTCCTGCTGGAATTGGCGGGCCAGGGGCGACCAGTCGCTGCGCACGGTTTCCAAGCCTTTGTAGACCATTTCCTCGCGGCCATCGCCGCGCATCACCAAGCCCGCATAGCGCTTTTTGCTGCCCTCCTCCGCGCCGCGAATGGTCGGCATGAGAAAGCGACTGAAATGGGTTTCGTACTGCAGCTCCAACGCGCTTTGCAGGCCGAATTCGTGATGTAAATGCTCGCGCCACCAGTCGTTGACGTGCTTGACCAGCGCCCGCCCAATACGGCCGGCCTCGTCCTCGGAGTGCGCTGTGCCCAGCCAGACGAAGGTGGAGTCAGTGTCGCCGTAGATCACCTCGTAACCCTGGGCTTCGACCAGGTGACGGGTCTGGCGCATGATCTGGTGCCCACGCATCGTGATCGACGAGGCCAGCCGCGTATCGAAGAACCGGCAACCGCTGGAACCGAGCACGCCGTAGAAGGCGTTCATGATGATTTTCAGGGCTTGGGACAACGGGGCGTTGTGTTCACGCTTGGCCACTTCGCGGCCTTCGGAAACACGGGCGACGATGGACGGCAGGCAATGCCGGGTACGGGAAAAACGTGCACCACGAAAGCCTTCCACCGACGCACTGTCCTCGGGGTGTTTGAGACCTTCGATCAAGCCCACCGGGTCGATCAGGAAGCTGCGGATGATCGACGGGTAGAGGCTTTTGTAATCCAGCACCAGCACCGATTCGTAGAGGCCCGGGCGCGAGTCCATGACAAATCCGCCGGGGCTGGCCTGGGGTGGTTTGTCGCCCAGGTTCGGTGCGACGAAGCCCTGGCGGTGCATCAGCGGCATGTACAAATG
>NZ_JBOICG010000046.1:0-22063 GCF_050739995.1 Pseudomonas sp.
ACTTCTACAAACAGAACTATTTCGGCCTGGTCCACGTGCTGCCCCTGGGTAACGACCAATCGTTCAAGACCGACCTGCGTTACTTCGACAGCAGCAGTGACGGCAAGAACGGCGAGTCGGGTTACGCGTTCAACAACAACGGTGGCTACGCCAAGCACGCTGGCGAAGTGGACAACAAAACCTACAGTGCCGCGTTCACCTACCAGTTGGGTGGCAGCAGCCTGATGCTCGGTCACATTGGCGTCAGTGATGACGGTGGCTTCGTCTGGGTCAACCAGGGCAGCCTTGCCGATCCGAACCCACAGGGCGCAGGCGGCAGTGACTTCTACCTGTTCACCGACGCCGTGGTCGGCCAGTTCTCCCGTGCCGGCGAACAGGTTAACTTCGGTCAGTACTCCTATGACTTCAAGGCATTCGTGCCAGGCCTGAAAGCGTCCGTGGCCTACCTGGACGGCACCGGCATCAAGTCCAAAGTGGCTGGCGGCGCTGACCAGAAAGAAAACGAAACCGACTTCCGCCTGGACTACGTTGTGCAGGAAGGCCCGCTCAAGGGCTTCGGCACCACCTTGCGCACAGGTACTTACCACGGCCACAACACTGGCACGCCGGATCAGGACCAGACCCGTCTGATCTTCAACTATACCTACGCGATCTTCTGACAACGCGCCGGCAAACCCAAAGCTGCAGCCCGCCTAATCAGCGGCCTGCAGCTTTTTTGTGGGTTGATGTTGGTCTTTATGTGCATCCGGGGGCGGATGGGTTCTACACTGCCCCTCACTTTGTTGGTGGTGGAGGAACCCATGACGGCACGCATTCTTGACACGATTGAAGGCCAGCGCCTGGCGACTCAAGACGCTGAACGGTGGCGCGAATGGGGCCCTTATCTCAGTGAACGCCAGTGGGGCACCGTGCGTGAAGACTACAGTGCCGACGGCGATGCCTGGGCCTACTTCCCCCATGAACATGCGCGCAGCCGCGCCTATCGCTGGGGCGAGGACGGGCTGGCGGGGTTCAGTGATAAAGCGCAACGCTGGTGCCTGGGCCTGGCACTGTGGAACGAGCGTGATGCGATCATCAAAGAGCGCCTGTTTGGCCTGAACAACGCCGAGGGCAACCACGGTGAAGACGTCAAGGAGCTGTATTTCTTCGTCGATGGCGTGCCGAGCCATGCCTATATGCGCATGCTCTACAAGTATCCCCACGGGGCCTTTCCCTACGCAGACTTGATCAACGAAAACGCCCGGCGCGGGTTGGGTGATGCCGAGTACGAAATACTCGACACTGGGGTGTTTGAAGATAACCGCTACTGCGATGTCAGCGTCGAATACGCCAAGCATCAACCCGACGATATTTTCATGCGTGTCACCGTACACAACCGCTCGGATCAACCGACACGCCTGCACGTGTTGCCCCAGCTCTGGGCACGTAATGACTGGAGCTGGACCTTTGACGCGCCCAAGCCACGGCTGACACTGAGCGGTGATCGGGTGTTGGCCCATCACCACGAATTGCCCGATCGTCATCTCAGCGCCTGGGGCCAGGACGGCGTGGAATGGCTCTTCTGCGAAAACGAGACCAATTACCTCAAGCTGGATGGGCTGGCGGCCTTGGGGCCATTCAAGGATGGCATCAACGATTACGTCGTGGGCGCGGTGCAATCGGCGATACGCCGTGACAGCGGCACCAAGGTTGCGGCGCGATTTGTCCTCGAACTGGCGGGCCTGGAAAGCAAGGTCTTGTACCTGCGCTTTGCTCCCACGGATGCGCCTGAGGTCAACGCACGCAAGCTTTTCGAGCAACGTTGCCAGGAGGCCGATGACTTCTATGCGGCCTTGCAGCAGGGCATTGCTGATGACGATGCGCGCAATGTGCAGCGCCAGGCCCTGGCCGGTTTGCTGTGGTCCAAGCAGCTCTACTATTTTGACGTGAACCAATGGCTCGACGGCGACCCGGCCCAACCCGCGCCGCCGCCCGAGCGCCTGCATATTCGCAACACCCATTGGCGACACCTGTCGAATTTCGACATCTTGTCCATGCCCGATACCTGGGAGTATCCGTGGTATGCCTCCTGGGACCAGGGCTTCCAGGCGGTTGCGATGGCGCTGATCGATCCGGGGTATGCCAAGCAACAGCTGTTGCTGCTGGTGAAAGACCGCTTCATGCATCCCAATGGGCAGTTGCCGGCCTATGAATGGCGTTTCGACGATGCCAACCCACCGGTGCACGCTTGGGCCAGTTGGCGGGTGTATCAGCAGGACAAAGCGCTAACCGGTGTGGGTGACATGGATTTCCTCGAGCGGATCTTCCACAAGCTCTTGTTGAATTTTTCCTGGTGGGTCAACCGCAAGGACGCCGAGGGACGCAATCTGTTCCAGGGCGGTTTCCTCGGCCTGGACAACATCGCCTTGTTCGACCGCTCGGCCGCGTTGCCAGCGGGTTACCAATTGGATCAGGCCGACGGTACGGCGTGGGTGGCCGCGTACGCTCTGGACCTGATGCGCATAGGGTTGGAGTTGGCCAAGCGTAATGGGGTGTACGTGGACATTGCGGTGAAGTTCTTCGAGCATTTCCTGTACATCGCCGGCGCTATCAACCGTGTCGACGAGGGTGCCGAAGGCTTGTGGGATGAGCAGGACCTGTTTTTCTACGACGTGCTGCACCGACCGGACGGCCAGAACGAGCCGGTACGCCTGCGCTCTATCGTCGGCCTGATGCCGCTGTTTGCAGTGCTGGTGTTGGAGCAGCGTGAGCATGAAGGCTTGCAAGGCTTGCGCGAGCGCCTGCTGGGGTTCATGAAGCACCGGCCGGACCTGGCCAAGCTGGTCTCACGCTGGAACGAGCCGGGGCAGGGCAACCGCCTGTTGCTGGCGTTGTTACGCGGTGAGCGTACCAAGGATCTGTTGCGGCGCATGCTCGATGAAGGCGAGTTCTTGTCGGCCTTTGGCGTGCGCTCCCTGTCCAAGTCCTTTGCCGAGAAACCCCTGGCGCTGAAGATGAATGGCAACACCCTGTGCGCCAGCTACCAGCCCGGTGAATCCGACTCACGGCTGTATGGCGGCAACTCCAATTGGCGTGGGCCGTTGTGGATGCCGGTCAACTACATGCTGATCGAATCGCTGCGCGAGTTTCATCGCTACTATGCGGATAATTTTTCGGTGGAGTACCCAACGGGAAGTGGGTATCTGTCATCCCTGGAAGAAGTGGCTGACAGCCTGAGCCAGCGCCTGACTCGATTGTTCTTGAGGGATGAGAATGGGCTGCGGCCATCGATGGCGGGGTATGCACAACTGGAAGCCGACCCGGCGAGTCGTGATCTGGTGTTGTTCCATGAATACTTTCATGGGGAGACCGGGCGTGGGTTGGGTGCATCCCATCAGACGGGGTGGAGTGCGTTGGTGGCGTTGTTACTGCAGCCGAAAATCTGAGCAGCACCGCGGGCTAAAAAATGTGGGAGCGGGCTTGCTCGCGAATGCGCAGTATCAGCCGATGAGTCTGGTGCTGATACACCGCATTCGCGAGCAAGCCCGCTCCCACATGTTTGATTGCATTCCAGTCAGCGACTATTGGCGCCCGGGCGGTGCATCTTGAACAGGGCCTCGGGGCCCAGCTGGAAGTAATCCGCCGGACCACCACCACGCAGGATCGGCTCGGCGGCGGCGGTGTCGTAGACGCCGTCTTTGAGCAGCCACTTGGCAATGTGCACCGCGACCACCTCGCCCAACACTAGCCAGCTAGGCACTAATGCCTTGTCGGCTCTCTGAAGCTGGATGATCTGCGTCACCTTGCACTCGAACGACACAGGGCTCTCGCCCACGCGTGGCACTTTGATGATTTTCGAGGCCACCGGCGTAAGGCCGGATAACTCGAACTCGTTCACCTCGGGTGATACCGCCGCGCAACTCTGATTCATCTGCTCGGCCAGCGGGCGGGTGGCCAGGTTCCACACAAACTCACCGGTCTGTTCGATGTTGTTCAGGCTGTCTTTGCGTCCGACGCTGGAAAACCCAATGATCGGCGGAATGTAGTTGAACGCATTGAAGAAACTGTAGGGCGCCAGGTTCAGGCGACCGTCGCGGTCGTGGGAGGAAATCCAGCCGATGGGACGTGGCCCGACGATGGCATTGAACGGGTCATGGGGCAGGCCGTGACCGTTGGCGGGTTCGTAGAAGTGGATATCGTCAGACATGGCCGGAGTTCCTGCGGTTGGCTTCGATGAGGCGCTCATACTGCAAGTCATGGCGCGCAATTTCCATCGACTGTATGGAATTTTCATTGATTGCCCACTGAATTTTCACAGCCCGGCGTTCAGTCTGCGCGCCTAGTCGACCCCTCTAAGTCGGCGCATTGAAAGACTGAGCTTCGGAGCCTTCTGCACCATGAACAAACTTCCTCAGATCACCCTGGCGTTCTGGGTCATGAAAATCTGCGCAACCACCCTGGGCGAAACCGCCGGGGATTTGCTGTCGATGACCCTGAATGTTGGCTATGCCATCAGCTCGATGATTCTGATCAGCGTGTTCCTCGTCACCTTGCTGACGCAACTCTGGTCGAAAACCTACAACCCGGTGCTGTACTGGATCGTGATCTTGTCCACCAGCACGGCGGGCACCACCATGTCCGACTTCATGGACCGCACCTTGGGGCTCGGTTACGCCACGGGCTCGATGATCCTGATCGCAATCTTGATGATCATCTTCGCGTTGTGGCACCTCAGCGGCGACTCGCTGAACGTGAACAAAGTGCAGACTTTCCGGGGCGAGTTGTTCTACTGGATGGCCATCCTGTTCTCCAATACCTTGGGTACCGCGTTGGGTGACTTCCTGGCGGATGACTCCGGGTTGGGCTTTGCTGGCGGTGCCTTGCTGATTGGCTCGGCGATTGCGTTGGTGGTGGCACTCAAGTACTTCACCAAGATCTCGTCGGTGCTGTTGTTCTGGGTGGCGTTTGTACTGACCCGGCCGTTTGGCGCGACCCTGGGCGACTTCCTCACCAAGCCTTATGAAAAAGGCGGGTTGGATTTCGGCACCATCGGTTCGTCGGCGGTATTGGCGGCGGTACTGGTCGTGATGATTGCCGGGGCGTCGTATGCGCAGCGGCGGTATGGGCGACGCGAGGTTGCTGAGCTGTCCTGACGCTATTTAGAACGAAATGTGGGAGCGGGCTTGCCCGCGAATGCCGAGTGTCAGTCAATACATCAGTGACTGAAAGACCACATTCGCAGGCAAGCCCGCTCCCACATTTTTTACTGCATTGCGCTGTTAGTCGGTGGTAATCCGCGAATGCTTGCGGGTGTCCTTCATGGTCGCGTAGACCGCCAGCGAGATGGCAATACACGCCGTCACGTACCAGTAGTAGCCGGTTTCCATACCGACGCTCTTGAACCACAGTGCGATGTATTCAGCCGTACCGCCGAAGATCGACACCGTCAGCGCATACGGCAGGCCCACGCCCAGGGCACGAATCTCGGTCGGGAACAGTTCGGCCTTCACCACGGCGTTGATCGAGGTGTAGCCGCTGACGATGATCAGCGCTGCCATGATCAGGAAGAACGCGCCCCACCACGTCTGGATGGTGTGCAAGGTGGTGAGGATCGGCACGGTGAACAGAGTACCGAGGATGCCGAAGGCAATCAGAATCGGGCGGCGGCCGATTTTATCCGACAGCCCACCGACGATCGGTTGCAGGCACATGAACAGAAACAGCGTCGCCGCCGAGATAGTGGTGGAGTCGGAGATGCTCATGCCGACGGTATTCACCAGGTATTTCTGCATGTAGGTGGTGTAGGTGTAGAACGCCAGCGTACCGCCCATGGTCAGGCCGACCACGGTCATCAGTTCTTTGGGGTGACGCATCAAGGTGCGCATCGCGCTTTCCTTGGCTTTTTCCTTCTTGGTGAACGACTCGGTTTCTTCCATGCCGCGACGCAGGTACAGCGCGACGACCGCGCACAGCGCACCGATGGCGAACGGGATGCGCCAGCCCCAGGCGTACAGTTGCTCAGTGGTCAGCAATTGTTGCAGCACGATCAGCACGCCCAGGGCGATGAGCTGGCCGGAGATCAGGGTCACGTATTGGAAGCTGGAGTAGAAACCACGGCGCTCCTTGGTGGCCATCTCGCTGAGATAAGTGGCGGAGGTGCCGTATTCGCCGCCGACCGACAGGCCCTGCAGCAAGCGGGCAAACACCAGCAGGATTGGTGCACCGATACCGATGATTTCATAGCCCGGGCTCAGGGCAATCAGCAGCGAGCCGAAGCACATCAGGTAGACCGAGGCCATCAAGGCCTTTTTTCGCCCGACTTTGTCGGCGTACAGGCCCATCAACCAGCCGCCAATCGGACGCATCAGGAAGCCCACGGCGAAGATCGCGGCGGTATTGAGCAATTGGGCGGTGGTGTCGCCTTTCGGGAAGAAGGTCTTGGCGAAGTACAGCGAGAAGGCGGCATAGACGTACCAGTCATACCACTCGACCATGTTGCCGACGGAACCACTGAAAATCGACTTGATGCGGCTGGAGGTAGTGCGCTCTTTCGCCGGCGCGGCCGCCGACCCCAGAGGCAGGGCGTTGGAGTTATCCATTGAAGGATCCTTCATCTAGTTGTTTTTATGGAGCGGCGCGAGCGCAGCCTGGTCCGAGCTATAGCAGAAGCTGTGCCAGGTAGGTGAGGGCCCGGTCTAGAAGGGTTACAAGATTTTTTTGAGCGGAAATTCGCTGATGATTTTCGGGTTGTGAGCGGAAATCCGCTTATGGCTGCCGGCCTCTTCGCGGGCAAGCCCGCTCCCACACTTGAATGTGTTCACAGATCACAATGTGGGAGGGGGCTTGCCCCGATGGCGGCCTGGCAGGCGCCACAAAGATTGGCTTAGAGAAACACACTGCCCCTCTCACATCTTGAATTGTGAACGCAGTCAAATGTGGGAGCTGGCTTGCCTGCGATGGCGGCTTCAGGGGCGATGCAAAAATCGGTTTACAGAAACATCTCCCGCACCAACCCATGCCGCTGCATTTTTTCGTTGAAGGTGCGACGCGGAAGTTGCAGTTCCGCCAGCACCGCCTTGATATCGCCCTTGTGCCGGGTCAGCGCCGCCTTCAAACAATGTGCTTCGAAGGCTTCCTGTTGCGCGGCCAGGGATTGCCCGGCCTCGACACCTTCTGGCTCTGGTTCGCCCAGCCCCAATACTTGACGCTCGGCTACGTTGGCCAGTTCACGCACATTGCCCGGCCAGTCATGACTGAGCAGCCGCCCGAGCTGGCTGCCGCTCAAGGGTTCCACACTACGGCCCAGGCGTTCGGCGGCACTTTGTGCAAAGTGGTCGAACAGCAGCGGGATATCTTCGCGGCGTTCACGCAGCGGTGGCAGGCGCAATTGCGCGACGTTCAAGCGATAGGCCAAGTCTTCACGAAAACGTCCGGCGCGGGCTTCTTCCAGCAGGTCGGGTTTAGTGGCGGCGATGATGCGCAGGTCCACGTGGATACTCTGGTTGGAGCCCAGCCGTTCCAGCTTCTGTTCCTGCAACACACGCAGCAGTTTCACTTGCTGGGCCAGGGGCATGCTTTCGATTTCATCCAGGAACAGCGTGCCGCCATGGGCGTATTCCAACTTGCCAATCCGTTTGCCCTGGGCGCCGGTGAAGGCGCCGCTTTCGTGGCCGAACAGCTCGGCTTCAAACAGTTGCTCGGGAATGGCGGCGCAGTTGAGCGCCACAAACGGCTTCTTCGCCCGCGGGCCAAAATCATGCAGGCAACGGGCGACCATTTCTTTGCCGCTGCCGGTCTCGCCACGGATCAGCACGTTGACCGGCAAACTCGCCAGATCGAGCACTTGGCGGCGCAAGGTTTGCAGGCCTCGGGACACGCCCAGCAGCGTCGATTCCAACTGCGTCCGATGGTCGGCCTGTTGATGCAGGCGGCGGTTCTCCAGGATCAGTCCACGCTTGTCCAGGGCGCGACGCAGACCATTGAGGAGGGCATCGGGGCTGAAAGGTTTTTCCAGGAAGTCGTAGGCACCGTCACGCATGGCCTCCACCGCCATCGGTACGTCGCCGTGGCCCGTGAGCAGGATTACCGGCAAGTCGGCATCGCGGCGCTGTACTTCGGCCAGCAACTCCAGGCCGCTGAGCCCAGGCATGCGCACGTCGCTCAAGATGACGCCGGGAAAGTCCTTGGGCAACTGCGCCAGGCACTCCTCGGCGCGACTGAACAACTGCACGTCAAACCCCGACAGGCTCAACCATTGTTCGACGGCCGTGCGAATGCTGGCTTCGTCATCGACCACAATCACCGCGTTCAACATGGGGCGGGTGTCTCCAGTGCGATGGGTAAGGTGAGGGTGAACACGGCGCCATCGCCCCGGTTACCGGCAGTCAGACGTCCGCCCAGTTCGTGCACGATAGCGTAAGACACGGCCAGCCCCAGGCCCAGCCCGTCACCCACCGGCTTGGTGGTGAAGAAGGGGTCGAACACGCTGCTGAGGTGTTCGTCGGCAATTCCGCCACCGCTGTCGCTGACCGTCAGTTGCCACAACTGCTGATCGGCGTGCAGGCGGATCTGCAGGCGCTTGCGCGGCTTGTCGGCCATGGCGTCCAAGGCGTTGCGCAGCAGGTTGATCAACACCTGTTCCAGGCGGATCGCATCGCCTCGTACCCACGCGGGGCGAGTCAGGTCCAGTACCACGCCGATGGCTTCATCACGCAAACGTGCGTCGAGCAGGTGCAGGGATTGGTCCACGACTGTGGCCAGGTCCAGTCGTTCGCGCAAGCCACTGGGGCTTTTGCGGGCGAACGTCTTGAGGTGGCCGGTGAGCGCGGCCATGCGCGTGAGCATGTCGTCCAGCGGGGTGAGCGCCTTGTAGGCGTCATCCACGCGGCCGTGATCGAGCAGCAGGCGTAGCGTTGCCAACTGCATGCGCTGGGCGGTCAGGGGTTGGTTGATTTCATGAGCGAGGGCGGCGGACATCTGCCCTAGCGCCGCCAGTTTGGCTGATTGCACCAAGCCGTCCTGGGCCGTGCGCAGGGCCTGGGTGCGCTCTTCCACAAGCTGTTCGAGTTCTTCGCGGCTGCGCTGGCGCAAGCGTGCCAGGCGCCAGCGTTGGGTCAAGAACAACACGAGGAACACCAGCGCCAGCCAGGAACCGGCGGCGGCGAGGCCGGCGTTGCGTTGGTCTTCAAAGGCGAACTGAGGTTTGCGCAGCAGGTGCAGAGTCCAGCCTTCGGCTTTTAGCGGCAACGATTCCCAGATGTAATTGGCGCTGCCGTCAGGGCCGTTGACGCGCATCAGGTGGCTGTTTTCATCGAAGCGTTGCAGGGCCTGGGTTTCCAGTGGTTGCAGTAGCTTTTTGTCGTATTGGCGGGTGGCCTTGAGGTCGGCAAGATCGCTGTCCGACAACGGGCGCAGGTTGCGATAACGCCAGCCCGGCTGGTTGGCGATAAACACGATGCCGCGCGCATCGCTGACCAGCAGCAGGTCATTGCCCTGGGCCCATTCACGTTCCAGCTCGGGGAACTCCAGCTTGACCACCATGGCGCCGAGAAACTGCTCGTGTTCATCCACCACCGCGCTGGACAGGAAGTAACCGGGAATGCCGGTGGTCACGCCCACCGCATAAAAGCGTCCGGTGCCCTGGCTCAAGGTTTGGCTGAAATACGGGCGAAATGCATAGTTATGGCCAACATAGCTGCTGGGCAGGTTCCAGTTGCTGGCAGCCACGGCGAGGCCGGTACGGTCCATCAGCTCCAGGGTGGAGGATTGTGCGGCACCGTTGATACGTTCCAGCTTGCGGTTGAGCACGTCCTGGGTGGCGGTATCCAGCGGGCCCTTCAACGCGTTGATCATTTCCGAGTCCAGCGCCAACACGGCGGGCAGGGCGCGGTAGCGCTCGATCAGGGTGTGCAGGGAGTTGCCATAGAGCGTCAGTTGCTGTTTGGCGCGGGTGGCATCGTCCACCAGGGCCTGGCGCTCGGCATGGCGCGTGGCCAAGGCAGCAGCCAGCAGCGCACCGGCGATGATCAACAGGGAGTAGAAGGTCAGACGCAGGGGGCGAGGGATCACGATCATACGGTGATGGGCAGGCACAGTAAGGGGGTAGCACCATACCATGAGCTGCCAGGATCTTGTGGCGAGCCCGTTTTTGTGGGAGCTGGCTTGCCTGCGATGGCATCACTTCGGTGTCACTGAAAAACCGAGGTGCCTGCATCGCAGGCAAGCCATCTCCCACATGTCCGCGTACATCATGGCGATAGCTGCTGGCATAAAAAAGGCGACTGGGGCCAGGGCCGCAGTCGCCTTTATCCAAACGGTTAAGTGCTTACTGCACTTCTACCGCCAGGCTTTCACTGATCTTTTTCTGCCAGATGGCTGGACCGGTGATGTGTACGGATTCGCCCTTGCTGTCCACCGCAACGGTAACCGGCATGTCTTTCACGTCGAACTCGTAGATCGCTTCCATGCCCAGCTCGGCGAAGGCCACCACACGCGACTTCTTGATGGCTTGCGCCACCAGGTAAGCGGCGCCGCCCACGGCCATCAGATACACGGCCTTGTGGTCCTTGATCGCTTCGATGGCGGTCGGGCCGCGCTCGGATTTACCGATCATGCCCAGCAGGCCGGTTTGTTCGAGGATCTGACGGGTGAACTTGTCCATCCGCGTCGCGGTGGTCGGGCCCGCCGGGCCAACCACTTCTTCGCGCACCGGATCAACCGGACCGACGTAGTAGATGAAGCGGCCTTTGAGGTCCACCGGCAGGCTTTCGCCCTTGTTCAGCATCTCGACCATACGCTTGTGCGCTGCGTCGCGACCGGTGAGCATCTTGCCGTTGAGCAACACGGTTTCGCCCGGCTTCCAGCTCTGTACTTCTTCTGGGGTCAGGGTGTCGAGGTTGACGCGACGGGCCGATGGGCCGGCTTCCCAGACGATTTCCGGGTAGGCGTCCAGCGGTGGCGCTTCCAGCGATGCCGGGCCCGAACCATCGAGCACGAAGTGTGCGTGACGGGTGGCGGCGCAGTTGGGGATCATGCACACCGGCAGGGACGCGGCGTGGGTCGGGTAGTCCATGATCTTCACGTCGAGCACGGTGGTCAGGCCGCCCAGGCCCTGGGCGCCGATGCCCAGCTGGTTGACCTTCTCGAACAGCTCCAGGCGCATCTCTTCGATACGGTTCTGCGGGCCGCGCTTTTTCAGCTCGTGGATGTCGATGGATTCCATCAACACTTCCTTGGCCATCACCGCCGCTTTCTCAGCGGTGCCGCCAATACCGATGCCCAGCATGCCCGGAGGGCACCAGCCGGCGCCCATGGTCGGAACGGTCTTGAGTACCCAGTCGACGATCGAGTCGGACGGGTTGAGCATGGCCATTTTCGACTTGTTCTCGGAACCGCCGCCCTTGGCCGCCACGTCCACTTCCACGGTGTTGCCCGGGACGATGGAGTAGTGGATGACCGCCGGGGTGTTGTCCTTGGTGTTCTTACGCGCGCCGGCCGGGTCGGCCAGGATGGAAGCACGCAGGACGTTTTCCGGCAGGTTGTAGGCGCGACGCACGCCTTCGTTGATCATGTCGTCCAGGCCCATGGTGGCGCCGTCCCAACGCACGTCCATGCCTACGCGCACGAACACGGTGACGATACCGGTGTCCTGGCAGATCGGGCGATGGCCGGTGGCGCACATGCGCGAGTTGATCAGAATCTGGGCGATGGAGTCACGGGCCGCTGGCGATTCTTCGCGCAGGTAGGCTTCATGCATGGCCTGGATGAAATCAACGGGGTGGTAGTAGGAAATGAATTGCAGGGCGTCGGCAACGCTCTGAATCAGGTCGTCTTGCTTGATCACGGTCATGAGTCGCGCTCCTCTATAAGGGAACATTCAATAAAGGTGGGCCCAGTGTTGCATCGGTCGGCTGAGCCCACCTTTCCAAGGCACGCCAAAGTGGTGCAGGCGCGACGCTAAAAAGGCGCGGCAGTATAACCCGCCGCGGTGGCCGATACACCCGACTATGGTCAAACTGTCGCAGGCATGATTCCCTGTGTGCGCCCCTTGTGATTGAGTCCTTATATGCCTGAACTGTACGTCGGCGAACGCCATTGGTCGGTATCTACCGGCAGCAACTTGCTGGATGCCTTGAACCAGGCGGGCGTGGGCGTGCCCTACAGTTGCCGGGCGGGCAGTTGCCATGCGTGCCTGGTGCGATGCCTGGGGGAGGTCGAGGACAAGCAGCCCGAGGCTTTGAGCCCGGCGCAACGCCAGGACGGCTGGCGCTTGGCGTGTCAGTGCCAGGTTGTCGGGGATCTGAACGTTGAGACTTTTGATCCGCTACAAGACGGCTTGGCGGCCCAAGTGGTGGGTGCCGACTGGTTGAACGCGAGTGTGCTGCGCCTGCGTCTGCAACCGGAGCGTGGCCTGCGTTATCGGGCCGGGCAACATTTAGTGTTGTGGGCAGGGCAGGTGGCGCGCCCGTACTCCCTGGCCAGTCTGCCTCAGGAAGATCCCTTCCTGGAGTTTCACCTCGATTGCCGTCAGCCCGGCGAGTTCAGCGATATTGCCCGGCGGTTGCAGGTCGGTGACGCCTTGCGACTGGGCGAGTTGCGGGGTGGAGCGCTGCAATACGATCCGGACTGGCACTCCCGGCCGTTATGGTTGCTGGCCTCCGGTACCGGCTTAGGGCCTCTGTGGGGAGTATTGCGTGAGGCGTTGCGCCAGGATCATCAAGGCGCCATCCGCGTGATTCACCTGGCCCATGATGCCAGCGGGCATTACCTCGCCGAACCCCTGTCGCAGCTGGCCGCGCAGCATCCCAACCTGGCGGTGGAGTTGTGGACAGCGGCCGAGTCGACCCAGGCATTGGCGCAACTGCGGCTTGTTTCACGGCAAACTCTGGCCTTACTCTGCGGGCACCCTGCCAGCGTCGAGGCGTTTTCCAAGCGTCTGTTCCTGGCCGGATTGCCGCGCAATCAACTGCTGGCCGATGTGTTTGTGCCCCGTGGTTGAGCGCTGAATCCCATCGTTGCGAGACTCGCCATGACCGACGCCATCCAATTGTTGCGTGAACGCGGGCTGCTGATCTTGCAGCTCAATCGCCCGGACAAGAAAAACGCCCTGACCCGCGCCATGTACACGCAACTGGCCGAAGCGCTGGAGCAGGCTGATGCGGACGCTGGCGTCAGCGCGGTACTGCTTCAAGGCAGCAGCGAATGTTTTACTGCCGGCAACGATATCGCTGACTTTCTCGAACAGCCCCCCAACGATCTCGACAGCCCACCGTTTCACTTTATGAAAAGCCTGCTCAATTGCCGCAAGCCAGTGGTTGCCGGTGTGGCGGGCGCGGCGGTGGGGATTGGCACGACGCTGCTGCTGCATTGCGACTTGGTATATATCAGCCGCGATGCACGGTTGCGCATGCCGTTCGTCAACTTGGGGCTGTGTCCTGAGTTTGGATCGAGCCTGATTCTGCCGCGTCTGTTGGGGCATGCGAAGGCGGCTGAGTTGTTGCTGTTGGGCGAGGGTTTTAGCGGTGAACAGGCGGCCGCCTGGGGAATGGCTACCGAGGCATTGGGGAGTGGCGCAGCGGCGTTGGCCAAGGCGCGGGAAATGGCAGAGCGCTTTGAAACCCTGGCGCCGGGGGCGGTTCAGGTGACCAAACAACTGATGAAGAGTGTCGATCGTGAGCAGTTGCGGCAGGTGATCGAGGAGGAGGGCGCTTTGTTCACCCAGCGGTTGAGGTCGCCGGAGGCGATTGCGGCGTTGTCGGCCTTTATCACCCGGCACTGAAAGTTGTATTGGCCGCCCGGACCTCATCGCGGGCAAGCCCGGCACACACAGTTGACCGCATTCCAATGTGGGAGCTGGCTTGCCTGCGATGAGGCCCTGATAGCCAACAAATCATCCTGATCTGAAATGCAAAAAGCCCCGCCATTCACATGGCGGGGCTTTTTTTCAGCGTGTCACTCAGACCTGTGGGTCGCCCACATGCAGGATCTTCATGCCATTGGTGCCACCAGTGGTGTGGTAGCTGTCGCCCTTGGTCAGGATGACCCAGTCGCCTTTTTCCACGACGCCGCGTTTGACCAGCTCGTCGATCGCCTTTTGGCTGACTTCGTTCGGTGCCAGCGAAGCCGGATCGAACGGAACGGTGTACACGCCACGGAACAGCGCCGTGCGAGCCTGGGCTTCACGGTGCGGAGTGAACGCGTAAATCGGCACCGACGAGCGGATGCGCGACATGATCAATGGCGTGTAGCCACTTTCGGTCAAGGCGATAATCGCTTTGACACCCGGGAAGTGGTTGGCGGTGTACATGGCGGCCAGGGCGATGCTCTGGTCGCAACTTTCGAACACTTTGCCAATGCGGTGGCTGGAGGTCTTGCTGGTCGGGTGCTTTTCGGCACCGACGCAGATACGTGCCATGGCCTGTACGGCTTCCAACGGGTAAGGGCCGGCAGCACTTTCCGCCGAGAGCATCACGGCGTCGGTGTAGTCGAGCACGGCGTTGGCCACGTCGGACACTTCAGCACGGGTCGGCATCGGGTTCTGGATCATCGACTCCATCATCTGGGTCGCCACGATGACCGCTTTGTTGTGGCGGCGAGCGTGCAGGATGATCTTCTTCTGGATACCGATCAGCTCGGCATCGCCGATTTCCACACCCAGGTCACCACGGGCAACCATCACCGCGTCGGAGGCGTTGATCAGGCCGTCGAGGGTTTCGTCATCGGCCACGGCTTCGGCGCGTTCAATCTTCGCTACCAGCCAGGCAGTACCGCCGGCTTCGTCGCGCAGTTTACGGGCGTATTCCATGTCGGCGGCGTCGCGTGGGAAGGACACGGCGAGGTAGTCCACTTCCATTTCGGCGGCGAGAATGATGTCGGCCTTGTCTTTTTCAGTCAGGGCTGGCGCGGTCAGGCCGCCGCCACGACGGTTGATGCCTTTGTGGTCGGACAGCGGGCCGCCGATGATCACGGTGCAATGCAGTTCGGTCGGCGTCGCGGTATCGACGCGCATGACCACGCGACCATCGTCCAGCAGCAGTTCGTCACCGACGCCGCAGTCCTTGACCAGGTCCGGGTAGTCGATACCCACGACTTGCTGGTTACCTTCGGTCAGCGGGTGGCTGGTGGAGAAGGTGAACTTGTCACCGATCTTCAACTCGATCCGCTTGTTGGCGAATTTGGCGATACGGATTTTCGGGCCTTGCAGGTCACCCAGCAGTGCCACGAAGCGGCCGTGCTTGGCGGCCAGGTCACGCACCAACTTGGCGCGAGCCTTGTGCTCGTCCGGGGTGCCGTGGGAGAAGTTCAGACGGGCGACGTCCAAACCAGCCAGAATCAGCTGTTCGAGGACTTCCGGCGAGTTACTGGCCGGGCCAAGGGTGGCGACGATTTTGGTACGACGGACGGACATGCACAGACTCCTGAGTTCAAGCGCTGGGGAAGGCTACTATGCTCTTTCGTTGTAGTCATTGTTCGTTTGCACTACTTATCGACGATTGGCTTGTTTTCGTTGCGGTTGAATAGGCGAACATCCTTGAAGATTTTCGACGAGGGGTCGATACACTGCACAAGACAGGAGAACCCCCATGCGAATTTTGCTCGTTGCAGCCTTGGCCGTCAGTGTTGTCGGCTGTACCCGCTGGTCGATGGACCACCATTTGAACAATGCTTACCGTGCCTACGGGGTAGGTGATTGCGAGCGCGTCACCCTGGAGTTATCCCAGGTCGACCGTGAAAGCCGCACGCGTCGCTATGTACAGCCGGAGGTCTCGATGTTGCGCGGTCAGTGCCTGGAGCGGCAGAAGCTGTTCGTTGACGCCGTGCAAACCTACCAGTTCATCATCAATCAATACCCGTCGAGCGAGTACGCTTACCGAGCTCGCGCCAGGCTCGACACCTTGCAACAGCTGGGGCATTACCCCGGTGCCAGCGCGGCGCAGCCACGCCCCGCGTCTTTGTAATGATATTTGTCATTCCATTGCTGGCCCGTTGCCAGTCTTGGGCTATCCTTTGAATGTCCGTTTGTACAAGTTTCTATTCGAACGGATGCGAGGCCCGGACTCGGCGGTTTTCTCGTGGCAAAACGGTAGTTTTTGCCATGCCGAGGTCTAGGGAGAGCGAGCCATCGGCTCGTTCCGAATCACTGGCACGGCCAGATTCCTGGCTACTGGATGGCGATCTCACCATGTTTACCGAACGACGGATCGAGCGGCATCAATTGCCTTGCTTTTTGCAGGTGTTCAATCGCCTAACCGACAAGCCGATCGGCTTTCTGGGAAATGTGTCTGAAGAAGGGCTGATGTTGATCAGTCAAATCCCCATGATGGTCGACGTGGACTTTGAGCTGCGTTTGAAAATTCCAGGCTTGGAAGGCGGGTTCCAAGCTATTGACCTTACGGCAACGTGTTTGTGGAGCCATGAGGATATCAACCCGCAGCATTATGATTCGGGCTTCCACGTGCGCCAGGCGCCCGAAGAGTATGGTCAGCTGATCACCGCTCTTTTGCGTTACTTCAGCTTCGATCCGCTACAGGCCTCTGCTTGAACATCGCATGCTACCGGCTCGGTCAGGGTGTTCTTGCCCGACCGTAGCCGTGCGTCCTCTTTAGAAAGCCCCGGCTTTTTTCCAGCCCAGATAACGCGTGACCAGTTTGGCTCCCAGCTCGGATGGCTGGGCATCGAGCACTGATAGTCCGTGCGCGTTCAGACGATCATGGAGTTCGTTGCGGCTGTTGAGATAATCAATCGTGCCGCTGTAAGCCAGTGCTTCCGGCAGGGTTTGTACGGGGGCTTGGCGCAGTTGGTCGAGGACGTGCTCTCGCAGGCTGGCAACCATCACTCTGTGTTGCCGACTGATGCGTTTGACGGCGGTCATGAGTGCCTCATCGTCCTCATCCCGTAAATTGGTGATCACGATCACCAGCGCCCGACGTTTTTGTCGTGCCAGCAGTTGGCTGGCGGCGGCTTCATAGTCGGCTGTTTTACGGGTGGTATCCAAGTCGTAAACCGTGTTGAGCAAGACGTTCAGTTGACCACTGCCCTTGACCGGTGTCAGGTAACGCGGTTGGTCGCTGGCATAGGTACACAGCCCTACGGCATCTCCCTGCCGCAACGCGACGTAGCTGAGTAACAGGCAGGCGTTGAGGGCGTGATCGAAATGGGATAGCTCGTCGTCCTGGCTGCGCATGCGACGACCGCAGTCGAGCATGAATACTATTTGCTGGTCGCGCTCGTCCTGATATTCCCTGGCAATTGGTGTGCGTTGCCGCGCGGTCGCCTTCCAATCGATCTGGCGCAGGCTGTCACCTTCGCGAAACTCGCGTAACTGATGAAATTCCAGCCCCAACCCGCGTCGCTGGCGTTGGCGTACGCCGAGTTGGCTCAGCCAGTTGTCCACACCCTGCAACTGCGCGCCGTACAAACGGGCGAAATCCGGGTAAACGCGGGTCGCATCCCGTGCCTCAATCAAGCGTCGCGCCGACCACAATCCCAGGGGGCTGGTCAGGTGGACTTCACAATGGATGAAGCTGAAATGCCCTCGTCGCAAGGGACGAACACGATAGCCCAGCTCGCTGCGCTCACCGGGGCGTAGTTCGATGGGTTGCGGCAAGTTCTCCACACTCAAGCCATCAGGGACGTGATCGAACACGATCAAGGTCAATGGTTGTGGGTAACTGTGCTCCACTGACAGCCGGACTTCACCCCAGCGTCCCAGTGCCAGGCTGCCGGGTACAAGCCTTTCGATTCTTGGCGAAGGGCGACGGCGCAGGCGTAATGCGTCCAGCAGGGCTAGCAGCAACAATGCCAGCAGCAGGCCCCAGGCTACCGATTGCAAGGTGTTGGGAACCTTTAGCTGCAAGGCCGTCGCAGTACCTAGCAGGGTATTCACACCTAGCAGCACGCCAAGCCAGGCCAGAAGCAGACGGGTCGGTTTCATGGTCGGGTCATTGTCTTGGTGCAGGAATCTGATCAAGCAACTGCTTGAGTACCTGGTCCACTTCCAAGCCTTCGATGTCCAGTTCCGGTGCAATGCGTACCCGATGACGCAGTACAGCCAAGGCGCAGCCCTTGATGTCGTCTGGCGTGACGAACTCACCACCGCGCAACAACGCCCGAGCCCGAGCGCCGCGTACCAGGGCGATGGAAGCCCGCGGGCCGGCACCTATGGTCAGCCCAGGCCAACTACGTGTGGCGCGTGCCATGCGTACGGCATAATCGAGCACTTGTTCATCCAGGGGCATGTCACTGGCGATCTGTTGCATCTGCACCACATCGTCGGCTTGCAGCAGAGTGCGTAAGGGTTGCACGTCCAGCATGTCCGCTCTGGATGACCGTGTTACTTCGCGCACCATATCCAGCTCGTGCTTAGCGTCGGGATAGTCCATGCGTACCTTGAGCATAAAGCGATCCAACTCGGCTTCTGGCAGTGGGTAGGTGCCTTCCTGTTCGATGGGGTTCTGGGTGGCCAGTACCATGAACGGCTGGCCGATGGGCAAGGCTTCGCCCTCAAGGGTGACTTGACGCTCCTGCATGGCCTCAAGTAATGCCGCTTGAGTCTTGGCCGGAGCACGGTTGATCTCATCGGCGAGCAGCAGGTGGGTAAACAGTGGTCCCTTGCGCAGCTTGAATTGTTGGGTATGCAGGTCGTACACGGCATGACCGGTGACATCACTGGGCATCAGGTCCGGGGTGAACTGAATGCGTGCAAAGTCGCCACCAAAACACCGGGCCAGGGCACGTACCAACAGGGTCTTGCCCAGGCCGGGTACACCTTCGAGTAGTACATGGCCTCCGGCGATCAGTGCCGTGAGTACGTCTTCAATGACCTGGTCCTGGCCGATCACGGCTTTGCGCAATTCAACCCGTAAAGCCTGGGCCTGTTGGCTGGCATGCCGCAGGTTGTCGCTGGCCGTGGCTGTGGTCGGTGGATATTCGCTCATAGGGCATTCCTGAGGGTTTGCAGGCACGTCACTTGTCGGCTGAAATCGGCACTGGAGAGCCGTTTGCGCGGGAGTGGGCCAAGCGCCTGGCTGATGGCATGGGAGGATTGTCGCGTCAGGTGTTCCAGCACCTGCCATTGTGCTGCGGTATCGAGGTGTTCAAAGCCTGGATGGCGGTTGCGGGCGGTGCGCAGGATGTCGCGTTGCAACGCTTGCAACAATGCGCCTTGTCCACCGCGACGCAGTAGAAAATCGGCGCTGGCTTTCAAGTGCTCTTGCAACTGCCGGCGTGCCTTGGGGGCGGGCGGCTGAATCGGACCTTGGCGCATGCCGGCTCGCCAGAGCGTCAAGGCGGCCAGCGCTACGAGTGCCACCAGGGCCTGTGGAAAGTAGCGCGCCAACAGCGTCAGCAAATTGTCCACGTCGTGGTTGAACAACAAGGTCACATCGGTGTTCTGGTTGAGGTACCACAGCAGCCAGGCGTTATCGTGTTTGCCGATGTTCGGGGTTTTCCACAGGTCGCTGTCGGTCACCACCGTCACATGGCCCTGCCCGAGGTCGAGTTGCATCAGGTGGCTGGACTTGGCGCTATTGGCTGAAAACTGGGCCAGATGTTTAGGGTCGGTGAGGTTGAAGTCGGTATCGAAACTGAAGTAGGCCGGGGCGGTTTCATTGTCGACGTAGAGCTTGGTCAAGTCCGGCGCTTTCTTTTTACGGGGTGATGCCGGTTCGCCGAATGTGTCACTCAAGGCCTGATGGATCTCCACGCGATCAAGCAGCAGGTCGCCGCTTTTGCTCATTTCCTCATCCCACAAGGCCTCGGCTACCACCAGCAAATGGCCTCCAGCTTTTGTCCAGTCCAACAGTTGCTCGACCTGGCGCGGGGTCATGTTGCTACGTTCACCCAGCAGAAGCAGGCTTTGGCCTTTAGCCGGCAAATCGACCAGTTGTTCAATGCCATTGGCGTGCTTCACTGTCAGGCCTTGTTGGCGTAGAAAATATTCGGCGGCCAGATAGGGATTGGCCTGTGCTTGCGCTGACGGGCCGCGATCGATCACTTCGTCATAAGGAATTGCCTTGTGCCAGGCGTATAAACCGCCGGCTCCCAGCAGGCAAACCAGCAACAGCGCCACCCACAGTAATGGCCGATTCATGGGTGCACTCCCGAACTGAAGAGTGCACGCCAATCGTTGCACAGCTGTTGTTGGGCTGCGGTAGGCGGCAGGCGGTGGCCATAAGCGAGGTTTTGCCAATGGCGTGTCAGCTCATCGCTGAACGCCAGCAATTGTGGTTGCTGCAAACGATGGACATGCTCCAGCACCTGGCCTTCGGTATCGGCATTTTTCAGCGGCAGGTTGAACTCATGCAGCAACTGGCTGAGCAGGCCGCGATACAGCAAGCCCAGGGCTTCCCTGGGGTGGGTGGGCCAGAGTTGTTCGGCGGTGCTGGCGATGTCTGCCGGCAAGGTTTCAACCCCCAGTTCCAGCCCGAACAATTGAACCGGAACCGGTTTGACTGCTTTCGGGAAAGGCTGCCGGCTACGACTGACAAAAGTGCGCAGCCACTCACGATAACGCCACACCAATAGGGCGACGCCGCCAATCAATAGACTCCACAGGAGTATTTCCAAGCCTTGGGCGACCTGCTTGAAGACATTGCTGTTGAGATTGTCCAGCAGCGCTTGCAGCCAGGCTGGCAATTTACCGTCGCCCTTTGCCTTGCTCTTGGCGGCTGTTTTTTCGTCGCCAAAGCGATAGCGGGTGACGGTCTCAGGGTTCTTGAAGGGGGGCTGTTCCAACACCTCTTGAATGGATTGGCTGGCGGATCGAGTGCTGAGCTGTTGGGTGCCAACGGGGTCGTTTGCCATGGCCTGTGGCGTGACTTGCAGCAGCATCAGTCCGGCGACCAGCAGTAACAGCGGTGCGATCCCGCTCAGGCGTTGGCGCAGGTTGCGGAATATCAATTCCAGGTCCCAGGCTTCCAAAACAGTGCGGCGATTGAGGTACAGGCTGAAACCACAGGCGACGTAAATGGGTTCCCAGAAGACCAGTATCAGGGCGTAGAAAGCATTGCCCAGGTGTTCCAGCCACAGGTCGTTCGGGCCTGACGCCAATGCCATTTGTTGCCAGTCCCAGTCCAGTTCTATCTGTTCCGGAATGAATAGATAAAACAAGGCCATGCAACCAAACCAAAGGCCGATTTCCAGGTGTACCCCGATGGTGGTCAGCCAGCGTGCGGCTCCAGCGTTGTGTTGCAGCAATACCCCCAGGCGCTTCTGGCGTGCCAGGCCACTGAGGCCCTCAAGCTGGCTTACCGGCATTACAAAACTGCGGCTCAGGCTCAGCCGGCGCCAAGTCAGGCTGGCCAGCAGTTGGTCCTTGAGCAGGGATGGCCAATGGCGCACGGCCTGCCTGATGCGTGGCGTTTCACCAAACAAGGTCTTGGAAAGGATGTACAGCGGCAGGCGGTCGAAGGCCGGCTTGAGCCACCAGAACAGGAACAGCGCGAAGGACGGATACTCCCAGAGCAGCACTGTGAGCAAGGTAAATATGGGCAAGGTGACCATCGCCCAACTGCCCATCAACAGGACGCGATGTTCCCTGGCCATCAGCACGCCAAGGTCCATGGCTTCCCAGGAGGTGCGTGGGCGAATGACTACGCTGGCATCAGTCAGGCGCATGACGAGTCCGTCCAGCCAGGCTCAGGTAAGCCGCCACCAATAGCCAAAGTACAGCGCCCACGAGGTATTTGATCCAAGGGGCGATCGTGGCGATGGATGACCAATAGGCTTCGATAAACGCAGCGATCAACAGGAAGACCATCACACCACAGAGCATTTGCACGCTTTTGCGTGCCGCCAGTCGCAAGGATTCGCTGCGTGCCAAATGCCCGGGGGCTATCAGTGACCAGCCCAGTTGCAAGCCTGCCGCACCGGCCAGGGCGATAGCGCTGAGTTCGAATGCACCGTGACCGATCACAAATGACCAGAACGTCTGGCCAAAGCCGATTTCGGTCAGGTGCCCAGAAATCGCGCCGATGATCAGGCCGTTGAAAATCAGGAAGAACACACTGCCCAGGCCAAACAGCAAGCCGGCGGCAAACGTCTGGAAGGCAATCCCGATGTTGTGCATCACGTAGTAGCCAAACAT
>NZ_JBOICG010000047.1:0-5798 GCF_050739995.1 Pseudomonas sp.
GGGTCTGATAGTCGGCGGCCAATTGCGCCAGGGCCACTCTGCCGGCCTCGATGTCGCCGGGCAGGTCGAAGATGAACCGGTTGATCTGCTCTTCGCGGAACGTCGGAAACAGCTGCTGTGCGTCACGCATGTCCGCGGGCAGGGCATTGGCCTCCAGGTAGGTTCCGTGTGCCTGGTAATAGGTCTTGACCTTCTCCAGCGTCGGCCTTGAGAGCGGGTTGTGGGACAGGTCGAAACGGCGGCTGGATTCGGCCGACAAGTCGAAAATGGCCTCTGGCAAGGTGCTGATCCGGTTGTCGTTCAAGAGAGCGGCTTGTAGCTCCGTACGGCTGAGCAGGCCGGCCGGCAGGCGCTCGATGCCAGTATTTGACAGGTCCAGGGCGACCAGTTCAGGCAGGGCCTCGACACTGGGGACGAGGCTGAGCGGGTTGTCGCTCAGGTCCAGTGAACGCAACTGATGCATCGCCGACAGCCGCGCCAGGCTCTCCGGCGTGAGGGTGATCCGGCAATTGCTCAATTGCAGTGAATTCAACTGAGGCAACGAGGTGATGTGCGCGGGCAGAGCATCCAGCGGGGTGTTCATGACCCCCAGCTGGCGCAGCCTGGGAAAGCGGCTGAGAAAGGGCAGCACGCCTTGGAGATACTCGGAGCCGTCCAACAGCAGCATGGAAATGTGATCGAACTGGGCGTCCAGGCGTGGTAGCTCGCCAAGGAAGTTGGCGTTCAGGTTCAGTACATGGCCGTCGCGGGCCGGGTCTTCGTAGTAATCGTCGATCCCGGTTTCGCGGCGCCAGGCTTGCTTGATCTGATGGGCAATCATCAGGCGACTCTGTTCCTCCTGGCGCCGCTCCCAGGTGCTCAACGCCTGGGCGGTGGTCGGGTGGTGGGTCGGAATATCCGTCTGCCAGACCTGCAGGTCTCGATTCAGTTGTGCGTATTCCTGGGCCAGTTGAGCGAGCTGTGTTGCCGCGCCGCCCGGGCGAGACTGCAACTGCTCAATGAGCGCGTGCAGTTGGGTATCCCTCAGGCCGGGGTACAGGGTGCGTGCCCGTTGCTGCAGGCTTACCGGGCCGACCGCTGCGGGCGGTTGTTGGGCGTAACCCGCATCGTTGCCGAGCAGTTGCAGGGTTTCGACGGCCGGCTCCGGCTCGGCGCCCAGCAGTACCCGCAGCTCGTGGCGGGGCGGCGGGTGTTGGCGCAGGCGTTCGCGCAGTTCGGGTCCTTGGTGGATACCGATGTTCAGTTGGTCGCGCTGGGCATCGGGGAGGGCGTGGAGGATGGCGGTGTAGAGGTCGGTCTCGCCGGACAGCGGGCCTCGTTCGTCGTAGGGCACGTAGCGGCCGCTGTCCAGGCGTACCAGGCTGCGGCGGATGGGGGCGTCGTCGGGGCCGATGCTGCGCCACAGCGGCCCGTCGATGCTGCGGTGCCGGGCTTGCAAGTTGACGTCGGTGGACCAGCCCGGCAGCAACCGCAGTGCGCTCAGTGTCAGTTGGTCGCTGTCGAGGTTGATGTGCGAGTCCAGGTGCTGCCCCTCGTAGGCGCGGGACAGGCGTACCTCGGTAAGGGCTGCCTGGGCCAATTGCGCCAGGCGCGGTGGCGTGCGTTGCTCGCGCAGTGCCGTCTGTTCCTGCGCAGTCGCCTGGCCCAGCAATTTTTCGGCAACCGAGGCGGGCAAGCCGGGTGCGCTGTCGATCAACCGCTGGGCCTGGGGGTGTGCGGAATACTGCAGGAACCCATAACGCGAGTCGAACAGGGCGCCGCGATGTTTGCGTGCGATCTCGGCCAGCCGCTTTCTCAGGTTGTGCGCGCGGGTTTCCAGGCTCAATTGCGGGTCGCTGGCGCGCTCGCCAAACTGTGCGCGGATTTCTTCCGGGGTCAGCGCCTTTAGCACCGCCTTGAGCAGATCACTGTTGGTCAATTGTGCTTCATGAATCTGCACCAGAGGCTTGGACTGATCGCCGAAGACCCACGCCACACGGCCCTGATCATCCAGGAAGCGCGAGCCGCGGGTGTGTGGCCATGAGCCGTTGGCGGTGAGCAGTTGCAGCAGGTCCTGCGGATCGATACGGCCATAAGCCGCCGGGTCATCGTTGTTCAGGCGCTCGATCAGGATATCCAGGTCGCGCTCGATGCGCAGCCTTGCCAGGGCGTCATCAAGCAACGGTGGCAGGGGCTCGCTGTGAAGGTGCATCTTGCGCAGGCTGTCTTCAGGGGTGCCGCTGAGGGTCAGGGCCAACTCGCGGTCGGCGTCACTGAGGCCCTGCGCCCGGTGGCCCAGGCGGTCGAGCAGGGTGGGTTGGGTCCATTGCAGCGGTTGGTCGAGTTCGGTCCGCCAGGTGCCGTGCTCGTTGTGGTGCAGCTGGGGTTGATAGGCGTCGGCCCGTGTCGGGTGTTGGATGCGGTACTGGCCGTCCTCAGGGGACTTTTTCACCGCATAGAGTTTGCCTTCCAGCGCCAGGATCGATTCCCTGCGCACGTCATGCAGGCCGCGTGCGTCGATACCCACGTGCGGCGGCAATTGCAGCTTCTGCTGGTAAGGGCTGAGGTCGGGTTTCCAATAGCGGCGGGCGCCATTGGCGAGGGTGACCGGCTTGAAACGATCGATGAAAGCCAGAGTTTGCGGTGACAGCAACTTGCGCAGCTCAGGCACGCCGATCTGCGTGCCGGCAGTAAACAGCCCCAGTTGAACCGCAGCCTCCAGCAGGTTCATCAGGTGTGCGAACGCTTCGCGGTCGAGACCTTCGGCCCAGTCGACGATGCCCTCGAAGACGTCATTGAGCAGTTGATAGGCCATGTAGCCCAGCATCAGTTCGCCAAGCCCCGGAATGAAGGGCGCAACCACCATCAGCAGCGTGTTCACAATCGTCGAGGCCACATTGACGAATGCATCCCAGCGCGCCCAGCGGGCGTTGCGATCCACGATGGCGGTGGCGACCGCGAGGGTGCGGGCGTCGTTGAGGATTTTGTTCAGCCTGGATTGATAGAGGAACAGCCACGGGTCGCCCTGGATCGGGATGGCGGAGAATTGCAGCTTGGGGTCGTCGGTGGGTTCGGCGCGCCAAGGTGCCAGGCCGTTGCCTTGCTCACTGGGATGCCAGGTGATTTTCTCCAGGCGCTGGCTGAGGTCGGCGAAAAATGCGCCGAGGTGTTCATGGGCCACGAAGCGACTGAAGAACGCCTGGTAGTCGGGACTGCGCAGTTGCCGGGTCAGTTCCTGCTTGAATGCCAGCGGCGAGGGGTATTCCTTGATCGGGTGTTCAGGTTCGTCGGGCACGTACGCTACCAGCCGCTGGCCGTTGCGGGTGTTTTCAAGGTCCGGTGCGAACAGCAGGATGCCGGTCAGCGGCGCCTCCATCATGCTGAAGTCATGGCAGAGCACCACATTTTTCCCGAGGCGCAGGCCGGTACGGCCATCGATGAAACCCTCTATCACCTGCGCGTAATCGCCCTGGATATCCTGCTGCAGACGTGCCAGTTGCAGCGCTGCGCGCAGGGCGGCTTTCTGGCTGGCATCAACCTTGGTTTGCAGCACCGCGCTGGCGACCGGGCTGTCCATGCCTAGCCCGCTACGCAGGTAGCGCATGTAACGGGCACCCAGGTCAAGGTCGCGACACAGTTGTGCGAAGGATGCGACCGGCAGTTGGCGTTTGATCGCTGGCAAGGTGTCGAACCGGCCGAAGGCGTCGGGACGGGTGATGTAGGTGGAGGCGGGCTCATAAGCGTCCGCCAGGGTTTCCTTGTGTTCGAAGTTGTGCAGTGCAGCGTCCAGCAGTGACACGGTCCAGGCGCGGGCAGCACCGGATCGCATAGGAAACCACGGGATGGTCAGCGGGATGTACAGGCGGATAAAGGTCGCTTCTACGTCCAGCTCAAGATTGAACTGTTGCTTCAAGGCGTCTGTGAGCAAGGGTTTGCCGAACGCCTTGGCATCCTTGAGATCCTTGAGGGCGTTGTCGACGCGGCTCTGGGCTTGCCAGTGTGCACCGCTCAGCTGTTTGAAGGCGGCTTGCTGCGCGGCGTTGGCGGTTGGTAAAGGCAGGGGCGAGGCTTTTTTAAACGCCTCGCGCTGGCGGACGGACGTGCTGAGCAGCCAGCCGGGCAGGGCGCCGGTCAACGGTTCAAAATCTTGGTCGGGACGGTGGGTATCGTTGGCTGCCGGTACAGGAGAAGTCGGGGTTGTCATGCTCAGATCCATGAGGAGGCTCGAAACCACGAGTAAATCAGCCACCCCGGCATGCCGGACTTTAGATAGTTATGCCGCCGGCACGTCTGGCCCTCACGCAAACGGCCCGCAGCGTTTAAACTGCGCCATTGCGACGCTATTTGTCGCATTGGCGTAAACCCGCGTAAAACGCGGGTTGGCGCTATAAGAAGTTGTCGCTTGGCGACAAGGCCGCACTGAAAACTGTCCTTACAATCCCTGCATCGCCCGCCAGTTCCAGGCAGGCGTTCCTCTTCAGGAGACTCCGATGTCCGTTGAGCAAGCCCCGGTGCAACGTGCCGATTTCGACCAGGTCATGGTGCCCAACTACGCACCGGCCGCATTCATTCCTGTGCGTGGCGAAGGTTCGCGCGTGTGGGACCAGGCGGGTCGCGAGCTGATCGACTTTGCCGGCGGCATCGCGGTCAACGTATTAGGCCACGCCCACCCGGCGCTGGTCGGTGCACTGACCGAACAGGCCAACAAGCTGTGGCACGTCTCCAACGTCTTCACCAATGAGCCGGCCCTGCGCCTGGCCCATAAGCTGATCGACGCCACCTTTGCCGAGCGCGTGTTCTTCTGCAACTCCGGCGCCGAAGCCAACGAGGCTGCCTTCAAGCTGGCCCGTCGCGTCGCGTTCGACCGCTTCGGTACGGAGAAGTACGAGATCATCGCTGCGCTGAACAGCTTCCACGGTCGTACCCTGTTCACCGTCAACGTCGGTGGCCAATCCAAGTACTCCGATGGTTTTGGCCCTAAAATCACCGGCATCACTCACGTTCCTTATAACGACCTGGCTGCGCTGAAAGCTGCCGTGTCGGACAAGACCTGCGCCGTTGTATTGGAGCCGATCCAGGGTGAAGGCGGCGTACTGCCGGCCGAACTGGCCTACCTGCAAGGTGCCCGCGAACTGTGCGACGCGAACAACGCGTTGCTGGTGTTCGACGAAGTGCAGACCGGCATGGGCCGCAGCGGCCACCTGTTCGCCTACCAACACTACGGCGTGGTGCCGGACATCCTCACCAGCGCCAAGAGCCTGGGCGGCGGTTTCCCGATTGCCGCGATGCTTACCCGTGAAGACTTGGCCAAGCACTTGGTCGTCGGCACCCATGGCACCACCTACGGCGGTAACCCGCTGGCGTGCGCGGTGGCAGAAGCGGTGATCGACGTGATCAACACTCCCGAAGTGCTGGCTGGCGTGAATGCCAAGCACGACCTGTTCAAGGCGCGCCTGGAGCAGATCGGCAAGCAATATGGCATCTTCACCGAAGTGCGCGGCATGGGCCTGCTGCTCGGTTGCGTGCTGAGCGATGCGTTCAAGGGCAAGGCCAAGGACGTGTTCAACGCGGCCGAGAAAGAAAACCTGATGATCCTGCAAGCCGGCCCGGACGTGGTGCGTTTCGCGCCGAGCCTGGTGGTTGAAGAGGCGGACATCAAGGAAGGCCTGGACCGTTTTGAACGTGCAGTGAAAACACTGACGCAAGCTTGATAAACCGTTCGGTGCCTGGCGTTGGGGCCCGAACACAAATTTTGTATGCCGGACTCCTTGGTTGGAGCTGTGAAGATCAAATGTGGGAGCGGGCTTGCTCGCGAATGC
>NZ_JBOICG010000048.1:0-6152 GCF_050739995.1 Pseudomonas sp.
CGACTATGACGCCTTTGGCAACCTGATCCGTGAACGACGTGGTAAGGGCCAGCAGCTTGTCACTGAATACCGTTACGACTGTCAGCATCGGCTGATCGGCCTCACCCAACCGGACGGGCAAACCGCCCGCTATCGCTATGACCCGTTTGGACGGCGCATCAGCAAAACCGTGGAAGGCATAACCACGGAGTTCTTCTGGCAAGGCGACAAGCTGATTGCCGAGCATCAGGCGCAACGGCATCGCAGTTACGTCTACGAGCCGGACAGCTTCCGGCCGCTAGCCCTGCTAGAGGGGTTTGGCCCGAAAGACACAAAACCCTTTCACTACCAACTCGACCACCTAGGTACCCCGCAGGAGCTGACCGATAGCGAAGGCGAAATCGTCTGGTCCGCCCACTACCGCGCCTACGGCGAAATCGCCCGCCTCGACGTCGGCAAAATCGACAACCCGTTGCGTTTTCAAGGCCAGTACTTCGACGCGGAAAGCGGCCTGCACTACAACCGTCATCGCTACTACCATCCGGATATTGGTCGGTACCTGACGCCGGATCCGGTGAAGTTGGCGGGTGGGATCAATGCGTACCAGTACGTGCTTAATCCTACGGGGTGGGTGGATCCGCTGGGGTTTAGCACGTGTCCTGGTGGGGATGGGTGCAAGCCAAACGCTACAGCTCAAAACCCTACTGAAGCTGTTAATCATGGCGAACCCGCGTTACCACAACTGACACATGCAGAGCGACAAGTAAGGATTGAGGAGCTTACTGAAGCCAACGCTAAGCGTCGAATATTGGAATACGAAGCAAAGTACGATATGCATATGGTCGGCAAGCATGGACCAGAAGTGGAGAGCACCAAAATAAGGAGGCGATCAGTCGATGGGAGAGACCCCATTACAGGCATGCTCCCGAAGAACGGAAAGGGGGTTCCAAGTTCTCAATTTAACAGCTGGAAGTTTCAACTTCAGGCATGGACAAAGGCTACATCTCGGGTTGAACGTGGACTCCCGCGCTACACTGGCATTGACGACAAGAAAAACGACATTGTGCGTTTAGAATTACCAGGGGCTGGACGCGGCTACAGACCAAATAAGAAAGACCAAAAAAATCCAAATTTCGACCCTTCAATGAACGGCGCAGAAATGAAATTCCGTGAAGACGGCACGCCTTTCACTCTGTTTCCCATTAAGGAATAACAAATGCTATTTCACCCTTCCTCCGAACACATTCCTTTCGACGCCAGCTTGAGCTATTTCGTAGGAATTTTTGATATTTATGACAGGGAGGAAACAAAGGGAAAGACACTCGCCCAGTTCAACCCTAACGAAAATGAAGATCGAGAAGCGCTCATACTTGAATACTGTCTAGATCCTTACAACAAGCTTTCCTATCGCCATAGATACAAACTAATGGAGGAATTACTTCGAGCCCTAAACACTGAAAACTTTAACTTCCACTCTTATTTTGAGGACGATCCAGAAGCTTATTCAAAAATGGCTTGGGACGAAACAGAAATAGCTGATCCTCGGGGCTTCTTCGCCGACATATATCGACTAGCCAACGAGGCTTGGAAAGATGACCTCCAAAAAGCCAGCCTCGAAGACCCATCAACTTGGTAACACCGCACCGCTCTGCAACGCGACACCGCCTCCTGTGGCGAGCGAGCTTGCTCGCGCTAGACTGCGAAGCGGCCCCCATTGGGGCAATGCGTTTCTACAGGCATATCGGCGCCGCCTGTTTTGGGGCGGCTACGCAGCCCAGCGCAGGGCAAGCCTGCTCACTACAAAGCTCGCTCACCCAGAATAAACGGGCGAGCGAGCCGCTCTAATCACCGCTTCGAAAGCTCCATAATCATCCGACTCAGCAAATAAACCCGCGGCACCACGCTCTCCACCTCCGCATACTCTTCCGGCGTGTGAATATTCCCGCCCACAATCCCAAACCCATCCAACGTCGGTGTACCCACCCCGGCGGACAAGCTCGCATCCGCCGCGCCGCCGCTGCCTTCGATGGTCAGCTTGCGCCCCAGCTCCCCATAGATCCCTTGGGCAATCGCCACCAACTTGTCCGACTCAGGCGTCTGCGGCATCGGTGGCAAACCACGGTGCAGGCTGGTGGTCACTTCGGTGTCGGGGATCAGTTTGTTGGCCGATACGCGCGCCAGGTCCTTCTCGATGCGGTCGAATTCTTCCGGCAACGCGGCGCGTACGTCGGCCTTGGCGGTGGCTTGGTCGGGGATCACGTTGACGCGGTCACCGGCCTTGAGCACGGTGAAGTTGATGGTGGTTTTCTTCTCTTCATCACCCAGCTTGCCCAGTTGCAGGATCTGGTGCGCAGCTTCCATGGCGGCGTTGCGGCCCAGTTCCGGAGCGACGCCGGCGTGGGCGGCTTTGCCTTTGACTTCAACCACGGCAGTGGCACTGCCTTTGCGCCACACCACCAAACCATCAGCCGGACGGCCGGGCTCCAGGTTCAAGGTCACGTCGTGAGCCTTGGCGGTTTTGCGGATCAGTTCGGAAGCAGCCTCGGAGCCGGTTTCTTCACTGGCGTCGAGCAGGAAGGTGATTTGCGCGTAGTCCTTGAAACCCTGGTTTTTCAGGACTTTCAGCGCGTAGATGCCCGCGACGATACCGCCTTTGTCATCCATCACGCCGGGGCCATAGGCGCGGCCATCCTTGATGTGGAACGGGCGTTCGGCCGCCGAGCCTTCCTTGAACACGGTGTCCATATGGGCCATCAGCAGGATCTTGGCCTTGCCGGTGCCCTTGAGGGTGGCGATCACGTGGCTGTTGTTCGCCGCCTTGTCCGGCACCAGCTCGATACTGAAACCGAGCTGCTTCAACTCATCCACTGCGATGTCGCGCACTTGGGTCAAGCCCGGCTCGTAGCCGGAGCCTGAGTCGATATTCACCAGGCGTTCCAGCAGTTTCAACGCCTCGGCCTTGTACTGTTCGGCGTCCGCCTGGATCTGTTTATGGGGTTCGGCACTGTAGGCCGGCACGGCGAAGGACAAGGCCAGGGTCGCGGCCAGAAGGGTACGGGAGAAGGTAAAAAGCATGAACCGATCCTTGTTTTTGTTGGGAGGTGCCGCGCTACCCTACCCCACTAAACCGAGCGCAACAAACTCCCCTGCGCCGCACTGACCCGGTTGCGTCCACTGCTCTTGGCCTCGTACAACGCCAGGTCAGCGTCATTGAGCCAACTGATGGAATCGGCGTGGGTCGGTTGATACGGCGCCAGGCCGATACTCAAACTGGCGCGCAAGGTCGGATCCTGGGCGTACGCCAGGGCGTTGAAGCGATCGCGCAAGGCGTCCATCACTTCGGTGGCACGGTTGAGCGGCATGCCCGGCAGGATCACGCAGAATTCATCGCCACCGTAGCGCCCGGCCAGGTCCGTGGCACGCAAGTTCTGACGCAGCACTTTGCTCAGTTGGCGCAACACAATGTCACCGGTCACATGGCCGTAGGTGTCGTTGATGGTCTTGAAGTGGTCGATGTCGATCAAGGCAATGGCCGCACCGGCCTGACCACGGCGGCAGCGTTGAAATTCGATTTCCAGATGATCTTTCCACGCGCCGTGGTTAAGCAGGCCGGACAGGCTGTCGGTGCGGCTCAGGGCCAGCAGTTCGCGCTTGTGCCGGGCCAGGGTCACGGCCTGGCGATAGCAAATCCAGCCCAAGGCCAGGGGGTATACCATCAGGATCGGCAGGCAAGCGTAGAGTTGGGTGGCGGTGGTCACCGCAATGAATGCTGGCGTGAACAACAGCAGCGACGTGCCAATACCCAACGCTTGCGCGACCCAACCGGTGAGCATAAAGCGCGGCCCGCCGATGGCGACGTTGTTCATGCTCATCATCGACAGCGTGGTCACACTGGGCAGCGGGTTGAAGTGCATGGCACCGACCCAGAAGCCACCACAGAAGGAATCGAACAACAAGTTACGCCGCACACTGCGCAGTGAATTGCTCGCGCGACACGACCATTGGTAAGCCAGGTGCGGCCACACAAAGGCATTGATCACCATCCAGGCCCAGACCCAGAAGGACGGGTGCAACGGGTACATGGCAAACACCACGGACACAAAGCCGAGCGTCAGTCCCAGGGCACGGGATTTGTACAAACGCGAAGCAAGCGGAAGTCCCTTTCCTCCGGCGGCTGGCATGGTGTGGGGCGTCCTAGATGAGTGCCTGGAGTCTACCAGGGCAACGTCAAATCGCCACTACCGCTTATAGGCTAATACTTCAGTGGGAAAACCCGCGCGCCAGCATCAATGCGACGCCCAGCAGCAGCACCGCCGTGCACCGCTGCAACCACACGCGCCGCCTGGGATTTTCCAGCACATGCCGGATGCGCTGGCCGAAATAGCAATACAGGCAGCCGCTGGCAAATTGCAGCAGCAGGAAGGTCAGGCCCAGCACCGCGATATCTGCCATGGAACTGTGCCCCCCTGCCCCGGCAAACTGTGGGAATACGGCGCTGAACATGATGAGAGTCTTGGGGTTGGAAAACCCGGTCAACAAACCTTTGCCGAACAGGCCGCGTGCACCCGCAACCGGGCCGCCCTGGTCGATCGACACACCACTGCTGATCCACTGTTTGTAGGCCAGGTAAAGCATGTAGGCCACGCCGACAAACTGGAGGGTCTGCGTGATGGCGAGGTTGCCCTTGATCAACGCCGAAAAGCCCACGGCAAAGATCAGGATCGAAATCAGGTACGCCACGCTGGCGCCGATCTGCGCCGGAATCGAACGTCGCAGGCCGTCCTTCAAGCCCAGGCTCAACAGCAGCAAGGTCATGGGGCCGGGGCTGAACGTCATGGTGGCGCAGAACAATAGAAAGGAGAGAAACGAAGACAGCGTTAGCGCACTGGTCATGGTCCGGGGCCTTGCAGAGAGATCAGAGGAATGTGAAGTTCATGACCGCCAGGTCAGCCAGGGCTTGGTGAGTGGTCGGGTGCTGGGTGTCGACCATGGCCTGTACCGTATCGGTTCTGTTGCGCTAACCCCTTGCAGAACAGCACAGCGGGGTTGATCAGTTCGTTTGGCATGGCGTGGGCCCTTGCGGTGGTGCGATGGCCCGCAGTCTAGGGCAGCTCCCTTGCACAAGGCAGGTAAAGTAATGCCTAATCCGGCCGAACTTCACCGGTAAAATTACCGGAAAACACAAGGAAGGTTTATGTTTGTAGCCGCCATCGCTTTTAGGGAGGGCACCCCGAAAGTCCAGCAGATCGTCGAGGCGTTCAGCCAGGCCATCGAAAGCGGTGAGTGGGCGCCCGGCAGCAAGTTGCCGTCGGTGCGTGAGCTGACCCAGACCCTGGGCGTCAGCAAGTTCACCCTCAATGAGGCGCTGGATCGCTTGCGTGGGCGCAACCTGCTGACGTCCAGCCAAGGCCGTGGGTATTTCGTCGCGATGGAAACCACGCGGCCGGCGTCGGTGGCCTGGGTTGATCTGCTGCCACAGGACTTGCTCAGCGTATTGCGGCGCCCGTTGGTGACCGCTGGTAGCGAGCTGCGCCCGGGCAGCGGGCATTTGCCGGAAGACTGGTTGAATACCGAGCCCCTCCGCCAAGCCATGCGCAGCGTGGTCCGCGCACCGTCCCTGCGTATCGCCGGGCTGGGCACGCCGGCCGGTCTGTTGCCGTTGCGCCAAGCCCTGCAACAGAAGCTGCACGCCGAGGGCCTGTCGGTGCCGGTGGACCAGATCATCACCACGCCCAACACGCTGCAAGGCCTGGACATGCTCATACGCCTGCTGGCACGGCCCGGCGACACCGTGCTGCTGGACGCGCCGTGCTACTTCAACTTCCACGCCAACCTGGCCCTGCACGGGGTCAAGGTGGTGACGATCCAGCGTCGCCCCGAGGGTTTCGACTTCGCCGCATTGGAGCAGGTGTTGGCCGAACACCGACCTGCCCTCTACCTCACCACCAGCGTGCTGCAAAACCCCACTGGCCACTCCTTCAGCCCCAGCCAGGCGTTTCGCCTGTTGCAACTGACCCAGCAGTACCACTGCCATATCGTCGAGGATGACCTCTACGGCGACCTGCACCCCAATCCCTCCCCCCGCCTCGCGGCCTTGGCCGGGTTGGACCAAGTCACCTACCTGTCAGGCTTCTCGAAAATCCTCAGCGCCAACACCCGTGTCAGCTATGTGG
>NZ_JBOICG010000049.1:0-8536 GCF_050739995.1 Pseudomonas sp.
CCGCATTCGCGAGCAAGCCCGCTCCCACATTGGACTGTGGTGTTTTTGAGGGAGGGGTTATTCGGCAGGCAGTGACAGGCGCTGTCCGGCCATCAACAACGACAAACGGCTCAGGCTCATCCACGGCGAACCAGCGGCCTGGCCCTTGATCTGTGCGTCGATGCGTTGCGCCTCCAACAGAAGCTGCGCCCAGCGTTGCGCCGAGTGCCGTTGCAGGGCTTTGCTCATCAGGGGTTTACGCTTGTCCCACACAGGCGGCTTGGCTTGGCTGAAGGCTCGGTCCAACGGTGTCCCCTGGCTGTATTGCAGGGCAATATTGGCCAGCACCCGCAATTCCCGGGCCAGGGCCCAGAGAATCACTGGGGGTTCCACCCCTTCGCCGCGCAACCCTTCGAGCATGCGCAGGGCGTGAGCGGGTTCGCCATTGAGGATTGCATCCACCAGCCCGAACACGTCGAAGCGCGCGCTGTCAGCCACCGCGCCTTGTACGGTTTCGACAGTGATCTGCCCGTCTTCGGCCATCAGCTTGAGCTTTTCGATTTCCTGGGCGGCAGCAAGCAGGTTGCCTTCGACCCTGGCAGCGATCAGCTCAACAGCGTCTTGGGTCGCTGACAGTCCCGATTGGGACAGGCGCTGACGAATCCACTGCGGCAACTGGTTGCTGTCCACTGGCCAGATCTGGATGAACTGGGTCTGCGGACCCTCCACTAACGCCTTGCCCCACTTGGTCTTCTGCGCACTGCCGTCGAGTTTGGGCAAGCTGATCAGCAAGACCGTGTCTTCGGCAGGGCGTGAACAGTATTCCATCAGGGCTGCCGCACCTTTGTCGCCGGGCTTGCCTGAAGGCAGGCGCAGTTCCAACAGGCGTTTTTCGGCAAACAGCGACATGCTCGCACCGGCTTGCAGCAACGTTCCCCAGTCGAAACTGGCGTCGGCGCTGAACACCTGGCGTTCATCGAAACCCTGCTGGCGCGCGGCTACACGGATAGCGTCGGCGGCTTCCTGGCACAGCAGCGGGTCATCCCCACTGACGATATAGACGGGCGCGAGACCACTTTGCAGGTGTTTGGCGAGTTGAGCGGGGGCGAGTTTCATAGGCAGGTCGAACGGGGCGCCAGTGGCGCCCCGTATGCTTTACTCGACAGGGACTTCAACAGGCGATTGTTTCGGCGTGTTGTCTTCATACTCTTTTGCCGCTTTCAGGGCGTCAGCGTCAGCCTTGGCCTTGTTGTCGGCGGTCTGTTGCAGGGCGGCCAGTTTTTCCGGGGTCAGCTGTTGCAGGCGGACCATCAGGCGCTGGACCAGCTCGCGGCGCATTTCCTTGCGGACCTGGATAATTTCCGAGTCCGAACCTACCAGGTTGTTGCCATCGTGGCTGACGACCTTCTGCACTTCAATCTTGTCGCCCATCAATGGCAACTGATCGCGGCCACGCAGCTCATAGACAATTTTCGTGTTCAGCTCAATGTCCGACGAACGACCGGCGCTGGCGTAGCTGAGGTTGCGCTGGGTTTCTTGCTCGTCCGCCAGGAACAGTTTGTAGGTCGCACCGTTGTAGACGTGCACGCCGCTGTTTTCCAGGGTCTGGCGCAACTGCGTCACAGTTTCGCCGTAGGCGTTGCGGGCACTGAGGTCGAGTTCCTTGAGGGTCAGCTCATTGGTGCCGGTACCGCGCAGTTGGAAGCCGCAGGCGCTCAGTAGAACGGCAAGGCCCATTACCAGCAGGTTGCGTTTGATCATTTTGTTGCTCCCCTTGAAACCATGTGGGCCTTATCGAGGCCCTGAAGGCTTTGTTCGACGCAGGGCTCAAGCCCCGCGTCCGATCCGATTAGCTAGCGACGATATTGACCAGTTTGCCAGGCACCACGATCACTTTGCGGATCGTCAGGCCTTCGGTGAAACGCAGCACGTTTTCGTTGACCCGTGCAGCCGCTTCGACCTCTTCGCGGCTGGCGCTGGCCGGCATGTCGATCTGACCGCGCAGTTTGCCGTTGACCTGGATCACCAGTTGCAGGGTGTCCTGTACCAGGGCGCTGTCATCCTGTTTCGGCCAGTTGGCGTCAATGACAGCACCGCTGTGGCCCAGACGGCTCCACAGTTCGTGGCTGATGTGCGGCGTGATCGGCGCCAGCAGCAGGGTGACGGTTTCCAGGCCTTCCTGGATCAACGCGCGGTCCTGCTCGGTGGCTTGCGGGGCTTTTTCCAGCACGTTCATCAGGGTCATCACCTGGGCGATGGCAGTGTTGAACTTGTGGTTCTGGCCCACATCCTGGCTGGCTTGGCGGATAGCCAGGTGAGTGCTTCGGCGAATGGCTTTCTGCTCATCGCTCAAGGTTGCCACGTCCAGCTTGCCCGGCAGGCCTTGGCTGACATGGGCGTGCGCCAGGCGCCAGACGCGCTTGAGGAAGCGGTGCGAGCCTTCGACGCCGGAGTCGGACCATTCGGCGCTCATGTCGGGCGGCGAGGCGAACATCATGAACAGGCGGCAGGTGTCGGCACCGAACTGGTCGATCATCGACTGTGGGTCGACGCCGTTGTTCTTCGACTTGGCCATCTTCTCAGTGCCGCCGATTTCTACCGGCAGGCCGTCGGATTTCAGCTTGGCGCTGATCACCTTGGCTTTGCTGTCGCGCTCAAGCTCGACGTCCGCCGGGTTGAACCAGGTGTAGGCGCCATTGGCTTCGCGGCGATAGTAAGTCTCGGCGATCACCATGCCTTGGGTCAGCAGGTTCTTGAACGGTTCATCCGAACTCACCAAGCCTTCGTCGCGCATCAGTTTGTGGAAGAAACGCGCATACAGCAGGTGAAGAATGGCGTGTTCAATGCCGCCGATGTACTGATCCACCGGCAACCAGTGGTCGGCCGCGGCTTTTTCCACCAGGCCACCCTCATAGTGCGGCGAGGCGTAGCGGGCGTAGTACCACGAGGACTCGACGAACGTGTCCATGGTGTCGGTTTCACGCTTGGCAGGCTGGCCGCATTTCGGGCAAGCGCACTCGTAGAACTCGGGCATGCGCGCCAGCGGCGAGCCAGCGCCGTCCGGCACGACATCTTCTGGCAGTACTACTGGCAACTGGTCTTCCGGCACCGGCACGTCACCGCAGCTTTCGCAGTGGATGATCGGAATCGGGCAGCCCCAGTAGCGCTGGCGGCTGATGCCCCAGTCGCGCAGGCGGAACTGGGTGCGCGAGGCACCGAGGTTTTTCTTGATCAGGGCGACTTCAATGGCGTCGAACGCGCCCTGGAAATCCAGGCCGTCGAACTCACCGGAGTTGATCAGCGTGCCGTGCTCGCCGTAGGCGTCTTGCCACGGGGCCGGGTTGGTGTCGCCCGAGCTGGTACGCACCACGGACTTGATCGGCAGGCTGTATTTGGTGGCGAACTCGAAATCACGTTCGTCGTGGGCCGGCACAGCCATTACTGCGCCATCACCGTAGTGCATCAATACGTAGTTGGCGACCCATACCGGCAGCTTCTCGCCAGTCAGCGGGTGTTCGACGAACAGGCCGGTCGGCAGGCCTTTTTTCTCCTGGGTGGCGACGTCGGCTTCAGCCACGCTGCCGCCTTTGCATTCGGCGATGAAGGCCTGCAGCTCAGGGTTGTTCAGCGCAGCCTGGGTGGCCAGCGGGTGTTCGGCGGCCACGGCAACGTAGGTTGCGCCCATCAGGGTGTCCGGACGGGTAGTGAAGACTTTGAGTGCGCCCGCTTCGCCGATCGAATCGACGTTGTACGGGAACTGCACTTCCATGCCCTTGGACTTGCCGATCCAGTTGCGCTGCATGGTCTTGACCTGTTCAGGCCAGCCCGGCAGGTCGTCGAGGCTCGACAGCAGTTCATCCGCGTAAGCGGTGATCTTGAAGTAGTACATCGGGATTTCGCGCTTTTCGATCAGCGCGCCGGAACGCCAGCCACGGCCGTCGATGACCTGCTCGTTGGCCAGTACGGTCTGGTCGATCGGGTCCCAGTTCACGGTGCCGTTCTTGCGGTAGATCACACCTTTTTCGAACAGGCGCGTGAACAGCCATTGTTCCCAGCGGTAGTAGTCCGGCTTGCAGGTGGTCACTTCGCGAGACCAGTCCACCGCCAGGCCGAGGCTGCGCAACTGGGTTTTCATGTAGGCGATGTTTTCGTAGGTCCACTTGGCTGGAGCCACGTTGTTTTTCATCGCGGCGTTCTCTGCCGGCATGCCGAAGGCGTCCCAACCCATGGGTTGCAGGACATTCTTGCCGAGCATGCGCTGGTAGCGGGAGATGACGTCGCCGATGGTGTAGTTACGCACGTGCCCCATGTGTAGCTTGCCGCTGGGGTAAGGGAACATCGATAGGCAGTAGTAAGTCTCCTTGCCTGGCTGTTCACTGACTTCAAAGGACTTTTGCTCGTCCCAGAAGGTTTGGGCGGCATTTTCTATTTCACGGGGCTGATATTGTTCGTGCATGGCTACTTTTGAACTGAATAGGGGTGGCCTAATCCTCTTCGGTGCAACATTCAGGTTGATCGACACCAAACAGCGGCGCGTCCGTGCCCAAACCCTGCGGGAAGTGGAGTTACAGGAAGCGCCGTAGCATACATGACCCCACTCTATCGAGGGAAACCCTGATTGCGCGGTCGAGGCCGTCTGTCGCGGCGCCGGGCAGGCACAGCCATGGGGACTACGCTGTTTATTGGGGAGCAAGTATTTCTTCAATGAGGTGAGGGGATGGTTGAATCGCAGCGAACTTTAACGAAACCGCAATTGTATGAAGGACTGATCGACCGTTTGGGTCGGGCACTGGATGCTGCAAAAACCGCAGGCCGATTGCGTGATGAACGGCCTCTGGAGCTGGAGTTGCGAGGCTTGAGCCAGGCAGAGCTTGAACTGATCAAGCGCTACCTGGAATTGAATCACCAACGCGTCTCTCCTGGGCAGGCTTCCCTGCCGTCCCAAGAGCCGTCACGTTCGGCCAAGATCATCTGGTTGAAGGACGTGTCCGCCAGTCGAAGTACTGAAAAACTTCGGGCCGTGCGGTGCAAATGAAGCACAGCGTCATCTGCTGGTCTTCTCGAAATATGCTGGTAAGGATTGTCGCTAAACCCCGTTGCATCTAGGCTTCGGGCATCTTTGGAGATGCCCGATGCCTTTTCGTTATTTCATCAAACAATTATTGCTGCCGCCTGGCATTTTTTTGCTGCTGCTGGCGTTTGCCTGGTGGGTTCGTCGCAGTCGCCCACGCCTGGCCGGGTTCTGCTTTGCCCTGGGTTTGGGGGGCATGTGGCTGATGAGCCTGCCAGTGATGGTGCAGTGGGGCGCGCATGTATTGGAGACCGAGCCACCCTTGGCTCGCGAAGAGTGGGCAAACCTGGCTCAACGGGCCGATGCGATTGTGGTACTGGGCTCTGGACGTGAACGTGGTGACCCCGCGTGGGGCACTGATCAGCCCACGGGTATTGGCCTTGAGCGCCAGCGTTACGCCGCGCGGTTGGCCAAGGCGTCGGGGTTGCCGGTGTTGACCAGTGGCGGCTTGCACTACGGCACGCCGCCCAGTGAGGCAGAGTTGATGGCCGTGTCGATGCAAGATGACTTTGGCGTTACCGTGCGCTGGAAGGAAGAACGCAGCCGCACCACATGGGAAAACGCGCAGATGAGTGCGCAGATGTTATTGCCTGAGGGCATCAAGCGCGTCGTGGTGGTGACCCAGGCCTGGCATATGCCGCGTGCGGTCTGGAGCTTCGAAAAGGCCGGTTTCACGGTGGTGCCGGGGCCGGTGGGGTTTCTTGGCGTTGACAACGCCCGACCGCTGGGCGGTTGGATGCCGGAGTTCGTGTCGGTATGGCGCAGCGGGCAGTTGATCAATGAAGCGGTGGGGCAGATAGGCTACCGGTTGTTCTACCGATAACACCGCAAATCCAAATGTGGGAGCTGGCAAGCCAGCTCCCACATTGTCAGGTGTATGGCAGTCAGACGGTTTTGGCCATCCGGCCCGCCAGCAGCGCCCAGCCAAACAGCCCCAGGCACACAATGATCAACGGCCATGAACGCCATTGCAGGTACGGCGTCAGGTTGTGCATCGGCACCACGTCACCGTAGAGAATGCCGCGCTCGAACTGCGGGATCTGCGCGGTGATCTGCCCGAATGGGTTGATCAGGCCGGTCACGCCGTTATTGGTGGCGCGGATCATCCAGCGACCGGCTTCCAGGGCACGCATCTGCGCCATTTGCAGGTGTTGCAGTGGGCCAATGGAGCGGCCGAACCAGGTGTCGTTGCTGATGGTCAGCAGCAGGTCGCTCTGGGCCGAGAGGCCGGCGGCGAATTCCGGGTACACCACTTCATAGCAGATGAACGGCGCAATCTGGTAGCCCTTGGCCTGAAGCATGGCCTGGTCAGAGGGGCCGCGGGCGAAGTCCGACATGGGCAGGTCGAAGAAGGCAATCAGCCCGCGCAGCATGTCTTGCAGTGGCACGTACTCGCCGAATGGCACCAGCTTTTGCTTGAGGTAAGTGCCGTCGCCTTCGCCCACGACGGTGATGCCGTTGAAGTAGCGCTTCTGATGGTGCACTTCCTGGCGAATCGGTACGCCGGTGATCAGCGCGGAATTACGGTCGGCGGCGAACTTGCCCATCATCCCCAGGTAGCCCTCGACGGACTCCTTGAGCACCGGCACAGCGGTTTCCGGCCATACCAGCAGGTCGGCTCGCTTGGAGCTGAAGCTCATGTCGCGGTACAGCGCCAGCTGCGCATTGAGCTGCTCAGGGTCCCACTTCATGCTTTGTTCGACGTTGCCCTGGATCGCGGCCACGCTCAGTGGCGCTCCAGATGGGCTGGTCCAGGCATGGTGCTTGAGGGCCAGGCCGATGGCCCACGGTGCAACCAGCAGTATGAGACCCGCGCCGATAAAGGCATTGCGCTTGCTCGCCAGCAGGCGCGGCAGGTTGCACAGCAGGGCCGCCGTCAGCGCCAGGGCAAAGGAAATCAGCCACATGCCGCCTAGTGGCGCGAGGCCAGTGAGCGGGCCGTCAAGCTGGCTGTAGCCGGAGTACAGCCACGGGAAGCCGGTGAGGAACCAGCCGCGGAAGGCTTCCTGGCCGACCCATAACGCAGCAAAGGTCAGGGCATCCGCCAGCGGTGCCTCATTGCGGCGCAGCCAGCGTGCCCATAGCCAGGCGGGCAGGGCGAAGAACCAGGCAATGGCGGCGGTAAACAGCAGCATCAGGAAACCGGCCAGCAGCACCGAAGCGCCGCCGAAATGATGGATGCTGTAGTAGATCCAGCTAGTGCCGGCGCCAAACAGGCCGAAGCCGAAACACCAGCCACGGCCCAGGGCCTGGCGTGGCGTCAGCTCCCTCAGCCCGACATAGAACAGTCCGACCGCCACCAATGCGAACGGCCATAGATCGAACGGCGCCAGCGCCAGGGTAGTGATGGCGCCGGCCAGCACGGCCAGCAAATTACCGGGCCAGCCGGGTGCGATCAGACGGCGCATTTCAGTCCTTAACGGGCAATAGGAGTCAGGCGAATCAGGTGAATCCGGCGGCTATCGGCATTCAGGATACGGAAGCGATAAGCGCCGATCTCGGTGGTTTCGTTACGTTTTGGCAGATGCCCAAACGCATTCATCACCAGGCCACCCACTGTGTCGAACTCATCGTCGGAGAATTCGCTGTCGAAGAACTCGTTGAAGTTCTCGATCGGCGTCAGCGCCTTGATCAGGAAGTCGCCGCTGGGTAGGGGCTTGATGTAGCTGTCTTCTTCGACATCGTGCTCGTCTTCGATATCGCCGACGATCTGTTCCAGCACGTCTTCAATAGTCACCAGGCCAGCCACGCCGCCGTATTCGTCGATCACAATGGCCATGTGATTGTGGTTGGCGCGGAACTCGCGCAGTAGCACGTTCAGGCGCTTGGATTCAGGCACGAAGGTGGCCGGACGCAGTAGGTCCTTGATATTGAAGTTGTCGCCATTCTCCTTGAGGATCAACGGCAGCAGGTCCTTGGCCAGCAGGACACCCATGACGTCGTCATGGCTTTCACCGATCACCGGGTAGCGCGAGTGCGCCGAGTCGATCACGGCCGGGAGGAATTCCCGCGGGGTCTGGGTCGCCTTGATGCTGATCATCTGCGAGCGCGGGACCATGATGTCCCGTACTTGCAGGTCAGCCACCTGGATGGCGCCTTCGACGATGGCCAGCGCTTCGCTGTCCAGCAACTTGTTCTGATGGGCCTCGCGCAGCAGCTCCAGCAGCTCCTGGCGGTTTTTCGGCTCGTGGGCAAAAGCCTGGGTCAGTTTACCCAGCCATGACTTCTGCCCGTTGCTCGATCGGTCTTCGCTCATAGCGATTACTCTGAATCCTTTGTCGTATGGGTTAAGTGTTGATCAGTTTTCGTCATCTGCATAAGGGTCAGGGTGACCCAATTCTGCAAGCAACGTTTGTTCCAGGGTTTCCATTTCCTCGGCTTCGTCATCGTCTATATGGTCGTAACCCAAGAGATGCAAGCAGCCGTGGATGACTAGATGGGCCCAATGGGCCTCAAGTTCCTTGCCCTGTTCCTTTGCTTCACGCT
>NZ_JBOICG010000050.1:0-4364 GCF_050739995.1 Pseudomonas sp.
CACATCGAGCGCATTCGCCTGGAAACGGGGGCAGACAAGGTCAACCTGATCGGCCACAGCCAAGGCTCGCTCACCGCGCGTTATGCGGCGGCCAAACGACCGGAGTGGGTGGCGTCGGTGACGTCGGTGGCGGGGCCCAACCACGGCTCGGAATTGGCCGACCATTTCCACCTTCATTACCCGCCCGACGGTGTAAAGGGCCGAATCGTCAGTGCGTTGTTTCATCTGGTCGCCTGGGTGATGGGCGTGCTGGAAACCGGCTATCGCGGGCCGCGCTTCAAGGCGGATCTGAAAGCCTCTCATCACTCCCTCACCAGCGAAGGTGTGGCGCTGTTCAATCGTCAGTACCCACAAGGGCTGCCGGAGACGTGGGGTGGGCAAGGCCGGGAGGAAGTCGACGGTGTGCGCTATTACTCGTGGTCCGGCACCTTGCAGCCGGGCATCACCGACCGTGGTCGCAACCTGTTCGACGGGAGCAATCGAAGCTGTCGCTTGTTCGCCCGCAGCTTCGTGCGGGAGAAGGGCCAATGCGATGGCATGGTCGGGCGCTACAGCTCACATTTGGGCTTGGTGATAGGCGATGACTACGCCCTCGACCACTTCGATATCGTCAACCAGTCCATGGGGCTGGTGGGCAAGGGCGCCGAGCCGATCAGGCTGTTTGTCGAGCATGCGAGAAGATTAAGAGCTGCCGGGGTGTAGCCGGGAGACCGAGTTATCGTTCATCGCGGGCAAGCCCGTCTCCCACAGGGGATTGCATTCCAAATGTGGGAGCGGGCTGGCCCGCGATAGCGATGGGTCAGGCAACACGGGCCTTACCGCTCACCGGTGTGGTCCAACGCTCCGACAGAATCACCCCACCCAACGTCAGCAAACCGCCCACCAGGTGATACAGCGCCAACTCTTCCTTCAGCACCACCGCCGCAATCAACGCGGTGATCAACGGCAGCAGGTTGAAAAACAGCGTGGTGCGGCTTGGGCCGAGGGTCTTCACCGAATGCATCCAGGCCAGCGGCGCCAGCATCGAAGCCAACAGGCACGCATACAACACCAGCGGAATATTCGCCCAGCCCAGACCGGCCTTGGCCGAGAAAAGAAACAGCGGGAACAGCACCACCACGGCCACCAGTATCTGTAGATACAGCAGCACCAGCGGCGGCAGGCGCAGTTGCCATTTTTTCAGCAGGGTGCTGTAGACCGCATAGGCGAGGGTGGCTACCAGCATCATGCCGTCGCCCAGGTTGATTCCGTGTTGCAACAGAGCGCCCAGGCTGCCGGCCGACACCACCACGACCACACCGGCAAACGACAGTACCGCGCCGGCCAGTGCGCCGAAGGTGAGACGCTGGCCGAGGCTGATGATCGCGGCGGTCAGCGCCATCAATGGCATCAACGACAAGATGATGCCCATATTGGTCGCACTGGTCAGTGACGCGGCGTAGTACGCCAGGCTCTGGTACACCGCCATGCCGAGCACGCCGAGGATGACGACCTTGCCCAGGTTCGGGCGGATGTTCGACCAGTGGGTGATCACGGGCTTGAGCATGAACGGTGTGAACAACAGTGCCGCCAGCAGCCAGCGGTAAAAGCCGATCTCCGACGGGAAAATCGAGCCCACGGCCAATTTGTTGACGACGGTGTTGCCGGCCCAGATAAAAATGGCCAGCAGTGGATACGCGTATTGCATTGAGAGAAACCTGGTGTGTTGACGAGGCGGGATTATCCACTGTCTGGATAGAAGCCTATACTGCGATCCAGACAACCGACCTCGATATCCAGACAACATGGCCAGACATACCGTACGCCTTCCGGATTTCCGCCGGCTGCCAAGCCCCGTGTACTTCCGTTACTCCGACTTCGCCCCCGACACCGAGTGCACGCCACACGAACACTTCTGGGGCTCGCTGGATTATTCCGCCAGTGGCGTGATGCGCATGGAAGTGGCCGGCAGCCGCTTCATGTCGCCGCCGCAGTACGCGGTGTGGGTACCACCGCATACCGAGCACAGCTCTTACAATGCCGAGGCGATTGTTTACCATTCGGTTGGTCTGGCCCCTGAGCTCTGCGAGCAACTGCCAGCGCAGCCATGCACCCTGGCTATCAGCGACATTCTCAAGGCGATCCTGCGGGATTTCGCCCAGCGCGGCGTCAACATCCCGCAGACCGACGCCGATATCCGCCTGGCCCAAGTGCTGGTGGACCAGCTCAAACAGGCGCCGATTCACGATTGCTTCCTGCCTTATGCGCGTCATCCCGGGCTGCTGGGTGTACTGGAAGGCATGCAGGCCGAGCCCGGCGATAATCGGCCGTTGGCGCAATGGGCCGAGCAAGTGCACGTCAGCGAGCGCACCTTGGCGCGGCAATTTGTGCGGGAGTTGGGCATGAGCTTCGGCGAATGGCGTCAGCGCTTGCGTTACCTGGCCGCCATCGAAGCGTTGGACAGCGAGCGCAGCGTGCAGCATGTGGCCTTTGACTTGGGCTACAGCACCGCGTCGGCGTTCATCGCCATGTTTCAGCGTCACGCTGGCTGCACGCCGGAGCAGTACCGCCGATCGAATATTCGCGGACGCTGAAGATGTAACAGGTTTTGGCTACACTGCTCGTAGGCCATGCCCCTTCGGCACGGTAACAGGGAGAAAACTCCATGAAGATGCTGCGTGTTCCGCTGTTGATGATCGGTTTGCTGCTGTGTTCCCAAAGCTTTGCCGACACGGCTCAGCAAAACAAAATGACCACCTGTAACGCCGACGCCACCACCAAGGCGCTCAAGGGCGATGAGCGTAAAGCCTTCATGAGCACCTGCCTCAAGGCTGCTCCGGCGCCAGCCGCCAAGACCCTGACCCCTCAGCAACAAAAGATGAAAGACTGCAATGCCACGGCGAAAACCCAAGCCTTGGCTGGCGACGCGCGCAAGACTTTTATGAGCACTTGCCTGAAGAAGTAATAGCCCCGAGCCATAGAAGGCTGCGACACTCGCACACAGCCCTCTGCTGCCGGGGCGAGTCACCTCGTTCCGGCAGCAACATCCTTTAACGTCGTTCGTTTTGAGGCTGTATGCCAACGTTTTCTCAGCGTCACGTGTTGTTGCTGGTCAGTTGCGTCATCATTTTCGGCGGGTTGCTGTTGGTCCTGCCATTGAAGTTACTGCCCAGCCTGCTGGCCGGTTTGCTGGTGTATGAACTGGTCAATATGCTCACCCCGCAATTGCAGCGGCTGATCGAAGGGCGACGTGCCCGTTGGCTCGCCGTGGCCTTGCTCGGCACCTTGATCGTCAGCGTGCTGACGCTGATCTTTGCCGGCGCCATCAGCTTCTTGCTCCACGAAGCGGAAAACCCCGGGGCTTCCCTCGACAAATTCATGGGCGTGGTCGATCGCGCGCGCGGCCAGTTGCCACCGTTCCTCGACGCCTACCTGCCTGCCAGCGCCGCCGAATTCCGCGTGGCCATCGGCGACTGGCTGAGCAAACACCTGAGCGAACTGCAACTGGTCGGCAAAGATGCCGCCCACATGTTCGTCACCTTGCTGATCGGCATGGTGCTCGGCGCGATCATCGCCCTGCAACGTGTGCCCGACCTGACCAAGCGCAAACCCCTGGCCGCCGCGCTGTTCGACCGCCTGCACCTGCTGGTCCAGGCCTTTCGCAACATTGTCTTCGCCCAGATCAAGATCGCCGCGCTCAACACGGCCTTCACGGCGGTGTTTCTCGCCGTGGTGCTGCCGCTGTGCGGGATTCACCTGCCGCTGACCAAGACCCTGATCGTGCTGACCTTCTTGGTGGGCCTGCTACCGGTGATCGGCAACCTGATCTCCAACACCCTGATCACGATCGTGGCGCTGTCTATTTCGATTTGGGTGGCGGTGGCGGCGTTGGGCTATTTGATCGTGATCCACAAGGTCGAGTACTTCCTCAATGCGCGCATTGTGGGCGGGCAGATCAGTGCCAAGTCTTGGGAATTGTTGCTGGCGATGCTGGTGTTCGAGGCAGCATTCGGCCTGCCGGGAGTGGTGGCGGGGCCGATTTATTACGCCTACCTCAAGAGTGAGTTGAAGCTTGGGGGGATGGTTTAAACCGTTCACTGCCTGGGCTTGCCCGCGAATGGGGCGCCGCAGTCTTTCAGGTGAAACTCAGCAGCCGTACCGCTTGCTGGCCTCAATCGCCAGGCCACTACCAATACTGCCAAAGATATTCCCTTCCACATGCCGCGCATTCGGCAACATCGCCGAGATGCTGTGGCGCAGTGCCGGAATGCCGCTGGAACCACCGGTAAAGAACACCGTGTCTACCTGCCCTACGCTCACCGAGGCGTCATTGAGCAATTGCGTTACGCTGCCGCGCACGCGTTCCAACAGGCTGTCGATGGACG
>NZ_JBOICG010000051.1:0-8609 GCF_050739995.1 Pseudomonas sp.
ACCTTGCGCACCGTGGCCGCGACCACGTGGGCCGAGTACAAGAAGCACATCGAGAAAGACCCGGCGCTGACCCGGCGCTTCCAGGTGGTACAAGTCGCCGAACCATCGGAAGACAAGGCACTGCTGATGATGCGCGGCGTGGCGTCGACCATGGAAAAACACCACCAGGTGCAGATCCTCGACGAAGCGCTGGAAGCCTCGGTGAAACTGTCTCACCGCTACATCCCGGCGCGCCAGTTGCCGGACAAATCCGTGAGCTTGCTGGACACCGCCTGCGCCCGCGTCGCCATCAGCCTGCATGCGGTGCCGGCGGAAGTGGACGACAGCCGCCGTCGCATCGAAGCGCTGGAAACCGAGCTGCAAATCATCGCTCGCGAACACGCCATCGGTATTGCAATTGGCGCGCGCCAAACCAACACCGAGGCGTTGTTGAACACTGAGCGTGAGCGTCTTGCCACTCTGGAAAGTCGCTGGGCCGAAGAGAAAGCGCTGGTGGATGAACTGCTCGCCACTCGCGCGACGCTGCGTGAAAAGGTGGGTGTGGTGGACAGTGCTGCCGGTAACAACGAGAGCGATGAGCTGCGTGCCCAACTGGTCGACCTGCAGCAACGCCTCACCGCCCTGCAAGGCGAAACCCCGCTGATCCTGCCGACCGTGGATTACCAGGCCGTGGCCTCGGTGGTCGCCGACTGGACCGGTATTCCGGTGGGCCGCATGGCGCGCAACGAATTGGAGACGGTGCTCAACCTCGACCAGCACCTGAAGAAACGCATCATCGGCCAGGATCACGCCCTGCAGATGATCGCCAAGCGTATCCAGACCTCCCGCGCCGGCCTCGATAACCCGAGCAAACCGATTGGCGTGTTCATGCTCGCCGGCACCTCCGGCGTGGGCAAGACCGAAACCGCCCTGGCCCTGGCCGAAGCCATGTACGGCGGCGAGCAGAACGTCATCACCATCAACATGAGCGAGTTCCAGGAAGCGCACACGGTGTCGACCCTCAAGGGCGCGCCACCCGGCTACATCGGCTATGGCGAAGGCGGCGTGCTGACCGAAGCGGTACGGCGCAAACCCTACAGCGTGGTGCTGCTGGACGAGGTGGAAAAAGCCCACCCGGACGTGCATGAGATCTTCTTCCAGGTGTTCGACAAGGGAGTAATGGAAGACGGCGAAGGCCGCGTGATCGACTTCAAGAACACCCTGATCCTGCTGACCACCAACGCCGGCACCGAGCTGATTTCCCACGTGTGCAAAGACCCGGCGAACGTGCCAGAGCCGGAAGACATCGCCAAGGCCCTGCGCCAACCGCTGCTGGAGATCTTCCCACCGGCGTTGCTGGGCCGTCTGGTGACCATTCCGTACTACCCGCTGAGCGACGAGATGCTCAAGGCAATCACCCGCCTGCAACTCAACCGCATCAAAAAGCGCGTGGAGAGTACGCACAAAGTGGCCTTCGACTACGACGACGCGGTGGTCGACCTGATCGTCTCGCGCTGCACCGAAACTGAAAGCGGCGGCCGCATGATCGACACCATTCTCACCAACAGCCTGCTGCCGGACATGAGCCGTGAGTTCCTCACGCGCATGCTCGAAGGCAAGGCACTGGCGGGGGTGCGGATCAGCAGCCGGGATAATGAATTGCACTACGACTTCAGCGACGCTGATTGACCTGACGGAACACAATCAAAAATGTGGGAGGGGGCTTGCCCCCTCCCACACTTGGATTCGGTTTCTTCAGTTATTTAGTCATTTACGAGACGCCCGATGCTATTCAACCAAGCCTCACGCCTGGCCAAAGTCACCAGCCCTCTCGGGCCGGATGTGCTGCTGCTCAATGAAATGGGCGGCGGCGAAGAGCTGGGCAGGCTGTTCAACTACGAGCTGCAACTGACGTCCCTGGACGCCAACATCGACCTTAACCAGTTACTGGGCAAGCCGATGAGTGTGGGCCTGCAACTGGCGGACGGTGGTGAGCGGCACTTCCACGGCATCGTTGCTCGTTGTAGCCAGAACATCGACCAGGGCCAGTTCGCCAGTTACCAGGTGACGCTGCGCCCTTGGCTATGGCTGCTCAGCCGCACCTCGGACTGCCGGATTTTCCAGAACCTGAGCATCCCGCAGATCATCAAGCAGGTGTTCCGCGACCTGGGTTTTTCCGATTTCGAAGACGCCCTGAGCCGGCCGTACCGCGAGTGGGAATACTGCGTGCAGTACCGCGAGACCAGCTTCGATTTCGTCAGCCGCCTGATGGAACAAGAAGGTATCTACTACTTCTTCCGTCACGAGCAGGATCGCCATGTGCTGGTACTGGCCGACGCCTATGGCGCCCACACCACCGTGCCGGGCTACGCGTCGATCCCGTACTACCCCAAGGATGAGCAGCAACGCGAACGCGACCACATGCATAACTGGCACTTGGCGCAGGAAGTACAGCCGGGCTCGCTGGAACTCAACGACTACGACTTCCAGCGACCCAGCGCCAGCATCGACGTGCGTTCGGCCATGCCGCGTCCGCACACCGCCGGTGACTACCCGCTGTACGACTACCCCGGCACCTACGTGCAAAGCCAAGACGGCGAACACTACGCGCGCACCCGCATCGAAGCCCTGCAAACCCTGCATGAACAGATCGAGTTCAGCGGCAATGCCCGGGGCCTGGGTTCCGGGCATTTGTTCAGCCTCACCGGCTTCAGCCGCCAGGACCAGAACCGCGAATACCTGATCGTCGGTTGCCGTTACTACATCGTCCAGGAAAGCCTGGAAAGCGGCAGCGGCTCGGCCTCGGCGCAGTTCGAAAGCAGCCTCACCTGCATCGACGCCCAGCAAAGCTTCCGGCCGCTGGCCAACACCCATCGCCCCATCGTCAAAGGCCCGCAGACCGCGTTGGTAGTCGGCCCTAAAGGTGAGGAAATCTGGACCGACCAGTACGGCCGCGTGAAGGTGCATTTCTATTGGGACCGCCACGATCAATCCAACGAAAACAGCTCGTGCTGGATTCGTGTGTCGCAATCCTGGGCAGGAAAAAACTGGGGGTCGATGCAGATTCCACGGATCGGCCAGGAAGTGATTGTGAGCTTTTTGGAAGGCGACCCGGACCGGCCAATTATCACCGGCCGCGTGTACAACGCCGAACAGACCGTGCCCTACGACCTGCCGGAGAACGCGACCCAGAGCGGCATGAAAAGCCGATCCAGCAAGGGCGGCACACCAGCCAACTTCAATGAAATCCGCATGGAGGACAAGAAGGGGCTGGAGCAGTTGTACATCCACGCCGAGCGTAACCAGGACATCGTGGTCGAGGTGGATGAAAGCCACTCGGTGGGGCATGACCGCAACAAGAGCATCGGCCACAACGAGACGGTGACCATCGGCAACAACCGCCTGCGCATCGTCAAGCAAGAGGACATCCTTTCGGTTGGCCAGCGCAAGACCGACAGCATCAGCCAAAGCTACGTGATCGAAGTGGGCGAGAACCTGCGCCTGGTGTGCGGCGAAAGCATCCTGGAATTGAACGCCAGCGGGCAGATCAACCTGACCGGCGTGCAAATCAGCTTCTACGCCAGCGGCGACGCCGAGTTCAACACGGGCGGTGTGCTGCACCTGAACAACGGCGGTGGCGCGGGGGCGACGCCTGATGGCCAGGGTGTGAAAGCCAGCATCGACGCCAACATCAAAGCCGCGTTCCCTACGCCTAAAAGCTCCTGACGAGACCTGTTTGCCATGACGTACCGAATCAACGAATTCCAGTTCCAACTGCCGGCCGGCGAGCTGCAGGACGCGTCGATCAATATCCTCAAGTTCCCTGAATTGGGCACCTCCTTGATCGTCAGCCGCAGCTTGCTCGCCGAGGGTGAAACCCTGCACAGCAACTTCAATGACCAACTCCAGCGTCTGGAAAAACAGGTACAGGACCTGCGTTATCAGCCGGGCGTTGATGTGCGCCTGGGCGCTGCGCAAGAGGTGGAAGGTATCGAGCTGCGCAGCCAGTTCAACAAGGGCAATGACAAGGTGTTCCAGTTCCAGTTGGCGCTGCTGCTGCCGGGGACGCGCAAGATGCTCGCCTTGAGTTATGTGAAGGCGGACAAGCTCGGGGATACCGAGGCCGCGCACTGGGCGACGATCAAGAATTCGCTGGCGTTCGACGCCCTTTGATGAGTTGCCTGTATGTCTGATGCTCTATGGGCTGCCCGGATGGGCGATGCGCTGACCCACACTTCCATGATGGCCGATATCCTCGGCGGTGTATTGGAGGTGGCAGCCAACGTGGCGATCACAGCACTGGCGACTGCAGCGGTGGCGGCGGCGATTGGTGTCACGGTCGCTACTGCCGGCATTGGTGGCTGCATCCTCGGCGCCGTGGTCGGTATTGTCGTCGGCATGGCCATGAGCAAGACGGGGGCCGACAAGGGTCTCAGCAAGATGTGCGAGAGTTTCGCCAATGCGCTGTTTCCACCGGTGGTGGAAGCCACGATTGCGGTGGGCTCGACCGACACGTTCGTCAACAGCATCCCCGCTGCGCGTGCGGCAGGTGCAATTCCCTCCCATGTCGCGCCCGCTGGGACCGAGCTTGAACCCGACGAACCAGAACCTGATGTCGAAACTGCGCCAGAGCCCGGCTTCCTGGACATGGCTGAGGGATTCTTCTCCCAACTGTGGCGCCCTACCGTTGCCTATCCAGCACCCGGTGTCGTGCCGCTGCCCACCGACCTGGTCCTATGCGCCCGCCACCCACCAATGCCCCCGCAGCTCCTTGCTGAGGGCTCCGATAAAGTCACCATCAACGGTCAACCCGCCGTACGCAGCGGCGACCGCAGCATGTGCGATGCGACAGTAGTTTCCTCAGGCCTGATTTCGCCAAACGTCACGATTGGTGGCGGCACGGTAGTGGTACAGGAGATTCGCAGCGGCAAGACGCCCGGTGTGGGGCTGGCGATTGAAGCCCTCATGATGCTCAAGGGCGCGAAGGGGAAAACGCTGAGTAATTTGCCGTGCATGTTGCTCAGCGGTGTGGGGTCTTACGCAGTGAGCCAAGCCATGGGGGCGATGGCAAACGCTGCGATGGGGTCGCCCAACCCCGTGCATGCGGCAACAGGCGCCAAAGTTCTGGGCAGCGATTTCGACCTGGACTTTTCCCTGCCTGGAGTGTTGCCGATTGACTGGCAGCGCTTCTACAACAGCCGCGACCTTCGCCGCGATGGGCTGTTCGGTGCAGGCTGGAGCGTGCCTTATGAAGTCGCCGTACAAATACAGCCTCATCCAGATGGCGGTGAAGAACTGATCTATACCGACGAGCAGGGCCGTCGTATCAACCTGGGTTCAGTGGCGCTGGGTAGTGCGATGTTCAGCCCTGGCGAGGGTTTGAACATTCGACGCCACCGTAACGGGCAACTATTGATTGAAAGCGACAACGGTCTGTATCGGCTATTTGACGCCTCCCCCCGCGACGCTTCATTGCTGCGCCTGAGCCAATTGGGCGACCGCAACGACAACCGCATCTATCTGGACTATGACGCAGCGGGTCGATTGACGACGCTGCGCGACACGTTTGATCTGGTCCGAGTCGAGTTGATTCACGAGCAAGGCCGTGTCGACCGGATTGAGCGGTTGCATCCCGATCATCGCCGGGAAGTCCTAGTCAGTTATGCCTATGACCAGGCTGGCGACCTGGCAGAAGTGCGTGACGCTACGGATCAGGTCCAACGACGCTTTGCATACGACGCTGGGCGTCGCATGGTGGAGCATCAACTGCCTACCGGTCTGCACTGCTTCTATGAATGGGCTTTGATTGAAGGCGTCGAGTGGCGTGTGACTGGCCACTGGACCAATGACGGCGATCGCTATCATTTCGACTATGACCTGAACGCAGGGACGACACGTATCACCGACGGCTTACAAAGGGTAAGCACACGCGTATGGAATACCCAATATCAGGTTACCCAGTACACCGATAATCTGGGGCAAGTCTGGCGCTTTGAATGGAACGATGAACGCCAATTGCTCAGCGCAACAGACCCGCAAGGTGGACGTTATGAATACTGTTATGACGAATCCGGCAATCTGATCAGCGAAATGGACCCCCTGGGGCGCCGCGACACAACCCTCTGGCTTGATCATTGGTCATTGCCGCTAGTCGAGACCGACGCCGCCGGCAACAGCTGGAAATTCCTGTATGACCCCAGAGGCAACTGTATCCGTGAGACGGACCCTCTCGGCAACATCACCCGTTACCAGTACGACACTCACGGCCAGCCTGTTGAAATCATCGATGCCACTGGCAAACGTAAAAAACTCCGCTGGAACCAGGCAGGGCAACTGATTGAACACGTCGATTGCTCAGGCTCGCCCACACGGTTCATTTATGACGCACGCGGACATTTGCAGGCTATCTCTGACGCACTGGGGGAGCGGACTGAATTCAAGCACGACGCGCAGGGCAGACTGATTGGGGTCCAATTGCCTGATGGTCGCGAAGAACACTATCAGCGCGATGCCAGCGGACAACTGGTCGGGTACACGGATCCCGCCGGGCACAGCACCCATTATCAATACACACGACGTGGCCAGGTACGGCAACGCACTGATGCCCACGGTCGTAACGTGCAGTTTGGATACGATGCTTATGGCCGCCTTCTGTCTCTGACCAACGAGAACGGCGAAAGCTATCGATTTTCGTGGGATGCAGGCGATCGCCTGACCGAGCAGCGGGATCTGGATGGCAGTTCCAAACGCTACAAGCACGACTGTCTCGACAATGTCATCCAGTTTGAAAGCGTTCCCGCACCTTACGGCAGCGGGATCGGACTGGTACCGGAAATAGCTGCCAAACCCATTGTCCATCGACTCACGCGCGATGCAATGGGGCGGTTGAGCGCCAAGACAACAGATGATGGTCACACTCAATACACCTACGATATGTTGGACCAACTGACTGGTGTCCACTTCATGGACACGAGCGGTCAGTCACAGACACTGGGGTTCTCGTACGACGCTCTCGGGCAGATGCTGGAAGAACAGAGCCAAGCAGGCTCATTGCAACATCACTACGACGAACTAGGGAATCTGATCCAAAGCAAACTGCCCGACGGGCGCTGGATCAATCGTCTTTATTATGGCAGCGGCCATCTGCATCAAATTAACCTCGATGGCCAGGTCATCTGTGATTTTGAGCGCGACCGGCTGCACCGCGAAGTACTGCGCACCCAGGGCCAAATCAGCACTCAGAGCAACTACGATCGTTCGGGCCGCCTGCGTGCACGACAACGCCGCAAGACCAGCCCGGGTACGCCGGGAGCGGCATCGTTACAAAAGCAGTTCGAATACGACGCGGCAGACAATCTGATCACTAAATTGGACCGGCACCCTGCGAACCAAGCTCGCCAGTTGCTGCACTACGATGCCACCGCTCGGATTATCGCCAGCCAGGACAGCGGAATGGGGCAGCACGAAACCTTTTCCTATGACGCCGCCGCCAATTTACTGGATGGGCCACCATCCGGTAGCGGACTGGTTGTGCATAACCGCCTACTGACTTATCAGGACAAACGTTATCGCTATGACGGCTTTGGCCGAATGGTCGAAAAGCGAAGCGGTCATCGTGGCGTACAACACATGCGTTATGACGCCGAACATCGTCTGATCGAAGTACGGAACCAGAGCGGCAATGTGGTCCGCATGACCTACGACCCACTGGGTCGACGCATCGAGAAAAACGAGACGAGCAGCGAAGGATACTTACTCGGGACAACACATTTCAGTTGGGATGGCTTACGGCTCCTGCAAGAACACCGGAACAACCAGACCAGCCTCTATCTGTATGAAGAAGACGGCTATGAGCCATTGGCCAAGGTGGACGGTGTAGGCTCCCAGCAAAAGATCCGGTACTACCATAACGACTTCAATGGCCTCCCTCTTGAGCTCACTGAAGCCGACGGCCAAACGCTGTGGCAGGCCACCTATCGCGTATGGGGAAACACCATACGGGAAACCCGTGAACCGTATTACATCGAGGAGCAAAACCTCAGATTCCAAGGCCAGTACTTGGATAGAGAAACCGGACTTCATTTCAATACCTTCCGGTTCTATGACCCGGACATTGGCCGCTTCACGACACCCGATCCTATCGGACTCTTGGGTGGGCTCAACTTGTACGCCTACGGCCCTAATCCGATTACCTGGATAGATCCACTGGGATTGTCCTGCACAAACAAAAAACCTACAGCAGCCAGTCTGTCGGATAAGGATTTCGTCAAGAAAATTGCCAGCAAGGCGGAAAAATGGGGCGTTAAAAACAAGCATGGCGCTGCAGGCACTGGTCCGGTCCAGGGTAGCAAAAAGCACACCTACGCCGACAAATTGCTAAAACGCTACCAGCGCATGACCGGGCAAAAGACTCACTTGGCGGTGGAGAAATCCTATTTGAAAGGCGTTGAGGTCCCGAAAGGAACCGCCGGTAGCGCGCGGCCAGATGTTTACAACAAGAACACCGGGGAAGTGCTGGATTACAAGTTCACAAAAGACCCGAACGGGCCGATTAGCAGTCGACAACAGACCAACAATAATAATAACCTCCCGATAAAACCACCTTCACAGACAGCGATACACCCCTGAGA
>NZ_JBOICG010000052.1:0-7841 GCF_050739995.1 Pseudomonas sp.
GATTCACCTATGGGGGGTCAACAGGGTGTGAGGTCCTCGTCAAAGAATTGTGAACGGGCGGCGCTGATTTACGTTTTTTTGCCGCTGAATCGATTCGCCCCAATTCTTAGGCTGCTATCATTTGTAACTATTGTTTGCCAGGGTGTTCTACGCCCTTGGCATCCATGCCTTCACGCTGCTCCCAGAAGCGGCGGATAAACCCGTGACCACATGATGAGGTGCACCCATGTCTGATCAAGATCAAGACAACCCGCGGCGCGACTTTTTGCGCAAATCCTTGACCTTGATCCCGGTGGTCACGGTTGCCAGCACGGGCCTTGGCGGCTCGATGTTGATGGCCACACCGGAGCCTGCCCAGGCCGCACCGGCCAAGACGCCTGCGAGCGACAAAGCCTACGAGCCGAGTTATTTCACCGCTGAAGAATGGGCGTTTATCAACGCTGCCGTCGCCCGCTTGATTCCCGCCGATGCCCAAGGCCCTGGCGCTCTGGAAGCGGGTGCACCGGAATACATCGATCGTCAGATGAACACGCCTTACGCCAGTGGCGCACTGTGGTTCATGCAAGGTCCGTTCAATGCCGATGCCGCGCCGGAGATGGGCTGGCAGAGCAAGTTGGTGCCCAAAGAGATCTATCGCCTGGGCATTGCCGCAACGGATGCGTGGTCGAAAGCGTTCAATGGTAAAGCTTTTGCTGGGCAAGACAGCGCTACCCAGGATGACATGCTGCGTCGTCTGGAGGCGGGCGGCAGTGAAGTGAGCGCGCATTTTGAAGCGGTGCCGGCCAAAATGTTCTTCAACCTGCTGCTGCAAAACACCAAGGAAGGTTTCTTCTGCGACCCGATCCACGGTGGCAACAAAGGCATGGTCGGCTGGACCATGATCGGCTTCCCCGGCGCCCGCGCCGATTTCATGGATTGGGTGGAACGCAACGAGCAGTACCCCTTCCCGGCTGTTTCCATCCGTGGCGAGAGGGCATAAACGTGGCGACCATCATGAAGAAAGTGGATGCAGTGATCGTAGGCTTCGGTTGGACCGGCGCGATCATGGCCAAGGAGCTGACGGAAGCTGGCCTGAACGTGGTAGCGCTGGAGCGCGGCCCGATGCAGGACACTTACCCGGACGGCAACTACCCTCAGGTCATCGACGAGTTGACCTACAGCGTGCGTAAAAAACTCTTCCAGGACATTTCCAAGGAGACGGTGACCATTCGCCATAGCGTGAATGACGTCGCCCTGCCCAACCGCCAGTTGGGTGCGTTCCTGCCGGGGAATGGCGTGGGCGGTGCAGGCCTGCACTGGTCGGGTGTGCATTTCCGTGTCGACCCGATCGAATTGCGCATGCGTAGCCACTATGAAGAGCGCTACGGCAAGAACTTCATCCCCAAGGACATGACCATCCAGGACTTCGGCGTCAGCTATGAAGAGCTGGAGCCGTTTTTCGATTACGCGGAGAAAGTCTTCGGCACCTCGGGCCAGGCCTGGACCGTCAAAGGTCAGTTGGTGGGCGAAGGCCGTGGCGGCAACCCGTATGCGCCGGATCGCTCCAACCCGTTCCCGCTGGAGGCGCAGAAAAACACCGTCTCCGCACAGCTGTTTCAGAAAGCGGCTAGCGACGTGGGTTACAAACCCTACAACCTGCCGTCGGCCAATACCTCAGGGCCTTATACCAACCCGTATGGGGCGCAGATGGGGCCGTGCAACTTCTGCGGTTTTTGCAGCGGCTACGTTTGTTACATGTATTCCAAGGCCTCGCCGAACGTGAACATCCTGCCGGCGCTGCGCCAGGTGCCGAACTTTGAGCTGCGTCCCAATTCCCACGTGCTCAAGGTCAACCTGGACAGCACTAAGAAAAAAGCCACCGGCGTGACCTACATCGACGCTCAGGGGCGCGAATGCGAGCAGCCGGCGGACCTGGTGATCCTAGGCGCTTTCCAATTCCATAACGTGCGCCTGATGCTGCTGTCGGGCATCGGCAAACCCTACGACCCGATTACCAATGAAGGCGTGGTGGGCAGGAACTTCGCCTACCAGAACATGGGCACCATCAAGGCCTTCTTCGATAAAGACACCTACACCAACAACTTCATCGGTGCCGGTGGCAATGGCGTGGCCATCGATGATTTCAACGCGGACAACTTCGACCACGGGCCACACGGTTTTGTGGGCGGCTCGCCGATGTGGGTCAACCAAGCGGGCAGCCGGCCGATTGCGGGTACCTCCAACCCGCCGGGCACGCCGGCCTGGGGCAGTGCGTGGAAGCGTGCTACCGCCGATTACTACACCCACCAGGTGTCGATGGATGCCCACGGCGCCCACCAATCCTACCGGAGCAACTACCTGGATCTGGACCCGGTATACCGCGATGCCTACGGCCTGCCGTTGCTGCGTATGACGTTCGATTGGCAGGAAAACGACATCAAGATGAACCGCTTCATGATGGAGAAAATGGGCAAGGTCGCTGAAGCGATGAACCCGAAGGTCATTGCCATGCTCGGTAAAAAAGTCAGTGAGCACTTCAACACGGCGTCCTACCAGACCACCCACCTCAACGGCGGCGCAATCATGGGCACCGACCCCAAAACCAGTGCGTTGAACCGCTACTTGCAGAGCTGGGATGTACACAACGTGTTTGTCCCAGGCGCGTCTGCTTTCCCACAGGGCTTGGGGTACAACCCTACCGGCCTGGTGGCGGCATTGACCTACTGGTCGGCGCGGGCGATCCGCGAGCAGTACCTGAAAAACCCCGGCCCACTGGTTCAGGCATAAGGAGCGATGACCATGAAAGCACTCGTTATCGCCTCCGTGGCGCTGTTCAGCAGTTGCTCGATCAGCGCGGCTGAAACGGACCTGATCAAGCAAGGTGAATACCTGGCCCGTGCCGGCGACTGTGTCGCCTGCCATACCGCCAAGGGTGGCAAACCCTTTGCAGGCGGCCTGCCGATGGAAACCCCGATCGGCGTGATCTATTCCACCAATATCACCCCGGACAAGACGGGCCTGGGCGACTACAGCTTCGAAGACTTCGACAAGGCCGTGCGCCATGGCGTCGCCAAGAACGGTAGTACGCTTTACCCGGCGATGCCCTACCCGTCTTACGCGCGCGTCAGCGACAGCGATATGCAGGCGTTGTATGCGTATTTCATGAAGGGGGTCGAGCCGGTCGCTCAAGCGAACAAGGACAGCGATATTCCCTGGCCCTTGAGCATGCGCTGGCCTTTGGCTGCGTGGCGTTGGATGTTTGCCCCGGCGGTGCAGGAGCAGCCGACCCAAGCGGCTGCCGATCCGGTGGTCAGCCGTGGTGCGTACCTTGTGGAAGGTCTTGGCCACTGCGGTGCTTGTCATACACCGCGTGCCCTGACCATGCAGGAAAAAGCCCTGAGTGCCACCGACGGCAACGCGTTCCTGTCCGGCAGCGCGCCGCTGGAAGGCTGGATCGCGAAAAGCTTGCGCGGCGACCACAAGGACGGTCTCGGCAGTTGGAGCGAAGAGCAACTGGTGCAATTCCTCAAGACTGGCCGTAGCGACCGTAGCGCGGTGTTTGGTGGCATGAGTGACGTTGTAGTCCACAGCATGCAGTACATGTCGGAAGATGACCTGACTGCCATCGCCCGTTACCTCAAGAGCCTGCCGGCGGTCGATCCCAAGGATCAGCCGCACCAGTACGACAAGCAGGTGGCAGAGGCCTTGTGGAAAGGTGATGACAGCAAGCCGGGTGCGTCGGTGTACATCGACAACTGCGCGGCCTGCCATCGCACTGACGGTCATGGCTATACGCGGGTGTTCCCGGCGTTGGCGGGTAACCCGGTGCTGCAGACGGCGGATGCCACGTCATTGATCAACATCGTGTTGAATGGCGGCACCTTGCCGGCGACCCACACGGCACCGTCCACCTTCACCATGCCGGCGTTCGCCTGGCGCCTGTCAGACCAGGAAGTGGCGGATGTGGTCAGTTTCGTTCGCGGCAGTTGGGGCAATAAAGGGGCGCCAGTGAAGGCCAGCGACGTGGCCGACCTGCGCAAGAGTGATAGGCGAACCACGTCCGGCGATGACTTGGGGCAAGTGACGCCAAAGCATTGATCCTGCCCTGACCGCCAAACGGCACTGGTCAAAAACCGTGCGCCTCGATACTGTATATAAAAACAGTATCGAGGCGTTTTTATGTCGACTGCGCTGCCACCCCGTGGCCGGGGCACCGCCACCAACCTGCATAACCGCTTTGCGCCCACCGTCAGTGTGGCCGAGGACGACGGCTGGTTTCAGGAAGTGCCGCCGACCCAGGGCACTGAAGTGCGTATCGAAACGGCCAAGTCCATCATCACCCGCAACAACTCGCCGGATTTGCCCTTCGATCGTTCGATCAACCCTTATCGCGGCTGCGAGCATGGCTGCATCTACTGCTATGCGCGCCCCAGCCATGCCTATTGGGACATGTCGCCGGGTCTGGATTTCGAAACAAAACTGATCGCCAAGACCAATGCCGCCGATGTGCTGGAGCAACAGCTGTCGAAACCCGGCTATGTGTGTGCGCCGATCAATCTCGGCTCCAACACCGACCCGTACCAGCCCATTGAGCGTGAGTACAAGATTACCCGGCAAACGCTTGAAGTATTGCTGCGCTACCGGCACCCGGTGACCATCATCACCAAGGGATCACTGATATTGCGCGACCTCGACCTGCTGACCGAACTCGCCCGCCAGCGCCTGGTGGCGGTGATGATCAGCCTCACCAGCCTGGACGATGAGCTCAAGCGTATCCTGGAGCCGCGCACGGCGGCGCCCAAGGCGCGACTGCGGGCGATTCGGGTGATGCGGGAGGCCGGCATCCCGGTGGGCGTGCTGTGTTCGCCGATGATCCCCATGATCAACGACAGCGAATTGGAGAGCCTGCTCACCGAAGCCCATGCCGCCGGTGCGCAAAGTGCAGCGTACATGATGCTGCGCCTGCCGCTGGAGGTCGCGCCGTTGTTCGAGGAGTGGCTGGCTGCACATTACCCGCAGCGCGCAGCCCATGTGATGAGCCTGGTGCGCCAGGTGCGCGGTGGTGAGGTATACGACAGCCGTTTCGGCGTGCGCATGCGTGGTGAAGGACCGTTTGCCGATTTGTTGGCGCAGCGGTTCAGCAAGGCGATCAAACGGCTGGGGTTGAACCGTCGGGAAGGGTTCAATCTGGATTGCGCAGCGTTCTGCCCACCGGGCAGACAGATGGCATTGCTGTAAACTGCCTAGGAATAGCGCGTTGATTCTGTAGGAATAGTCGCGTTTTGACATCACTGAAACCCGCGATCTAGAGCGGTTCTTTCAGTTTGAGTTAAGTTTCGATGGTTACCTTGTTTAACGAGTGACTGACGAGTCTGTTTCGCCGCTGTAGGAATTTTTACTGACTGGCGTCGATCTGACTTGAACACTCCCCTGCATTAATCAAGAGGATGAATCATGAGTGACAAGGATAAACAGCCGTTGGCTGCGTCGGCTTCAGCCCCTCAGGTGGCGGAAACCGCCGATGCAGCGCTAAAGCATATTGTTGACGGCTTTTTGCATTTCCATCACGACGTCTTCCCCCAACAGGAAGAACTTTTCAAGAAACTCGCCACGGCCCAGAGCCCGCGGGCAATGTTCATTACCTGCGCCGACTCGCGCATCGTGCCCGAGCTGATCACCCAAAGCTCCCCTGGCGACCTGTTCGTGACCCGTAACGTCGGTAACGTGGTGCCGCCCTACGGCCAGATGAACGGTGGTGTTTCCACTGCCATCGAATACGCGGTACTCGCCCTGGGCGTACAGCACATCATCGTGTGTGGGCACTCAGACTGTGGCGCCATGCGTGCGGTACTCAACCCGGACAGCCTGGAGAAAATGCCGACGGTCAAAGCCTGGCTGCGGCATGCCGAGGTCGCCAAGGCCATGGTTCATGACAACTGCGACTGCGCCAATGAAGGCGAGAGCATGAAAGTGCTGACGGAAGAAAACGTCATCGCTCAACTGCAGCATTTGCGCACCCACCCTTCCGTGGCTTCGCGCATGGCCAACGGTCATTTGTTTATCCATGGTTGGATCTACAACATCGAGACCAGCGAAATCCGAGCCTACGATGCGGACACTGCGGCATTTCGACCGTTGAACGGCACCGAGCCGATTCCTTCCGCGACGCCTAAAGCGCGCTTCTAAAACACTTCCCTGCCGGGTCAAGCGGTGGCTGCCATGGATGCAGCCAGGCTTTGCCGCGCCCGGTAAATGCCTTGGGAGAGTCATCATGCGTGCTGCTCAATTGAAAGCTGTACTGCCGCGGGAGCTGCTTGCCTCTGTGGTTGTGTTTCTGGTTGCCCTGCCCCTGTGCATGGGCATCGCGATTGCTTCCGGCATGCCGCCGGCCAAGGGGTTGATCACCGGGATTATCGGTGGCCTGGTGGTGGGTTGGCTGGCGGGTTCGCCGCTGCAGGTCAGTGGCCCGGCGGCGGGGTTGGCGGTGTTGGTATTCGAGCTGGTGCGCCAGCACGGCATGTTGATGCTGGGGCCGATTTTGTTGCTGGCGGGGTTCCTGCAACTGGTGGCTGGGCGTCTGCGCCTGGGTTGCTGGTTTCGCGTCACGGCACCCGCGGTGGTGTACGGCATGCTGGCGGGGATCGGTGTACTGATCGTGCTATCACAGATCCATGTGATGCTCGACGGTGCCCCCAAACCTTCGGGGCTGGATAACCTGGCGGGTTTCCCGGCTGCGCTGGGCGAAGCGATTCCAACCCTCGGCGGTGGCCTGGGTTGGCAGGCTGGCCTGCTCGGTCTGTCGACGATGCTGGTGATGTACCTGTGGGACAAGGTGCGCCCGCAAAGCTTGCGCTTCGTTCCGGGCGCCCTGCTGGGTGTGGGCCTGACGACGGTTGTCAGTTTGGTGCTGGCGTTGCAGGTCAAGCGTGTCGAAGTCCCGGAAAACCTCGCCGATGCCATCGACTGGCTGCGCCCCAGTGACCTGCTGAACCTGGCCGATCCGCAGTTGTTGATCGCTGCATTTGCCGTGGCGTTTATTGCCAGCGCCGAAACTTTGCTCTCCGCAGCGGCGGTCGACCGCATGCACAGCGGTCAGCGTTCGGACTTCGACAAAGAGTTATCTGCCCAAGGCGTGGGCAACATGCTCTGTGGTCTGGTCGGCGCCCTGCCGATGACCGGCGTGATCGTGCGCAGCTCGGCCAACGTGCAGGCCGGTGCTACCACGCGGCTGTCGGCCATGTTCCATGGACTATGGCTGCTAGCGTTCGTGCTGTTGCTGTCGAGTGTGCTGCAAAGCATTCCAGTGGCGAGTCTGGCGGGTGTGCTGGTGTACACCGGGATCAAGCTGGTGGACCTCAAGGCGTTCAAGGCGCTGGGCCGATATGGACGCATGCCGATGTTCACTTACGCGGCCACCGCACTGGCGATCATCTTCACCGACCTGTTGACGGGTGTACTGGTGGGCTTCGGGCTGACGTTGGTGAAGCTGGCATTCAAGGCTTCGCGGCTGAAAGTCAGCCTGATCGACTTGCCGCAAGACGGCGAGATGGAATTGCGTCTGACGGGGGCGGCGACTTTTCTGAAAGTGCCGGCGTTGACCCGGGTGCTGTCGACGGTGCCTGCCGGGACTACCGTTCATGTACCGCTTAACAACTTGAGTTACATCGATCATTCCTGCCTGGAGTTGCTGGAGGAATGGGGCCGGGCAAACGCGGCCAAGGGGTCGACGCTGGTGATCGAGGCGCGAGGGTTGAAGCGGCGGTTGGAAGGGCGGGTGCGGACGACGGTGGGGATAGGCTCGGCGCCGCCTACTATCTGACACAACCGGATCAAAATTGTGGGAGGGGGCTTGCCCCCGATTG
>NZ_JBOICG010000053.1:0-7755 GCF_050739995.1 Pseudomonas sp.
GAATCAGCCAGCTTATCTGTGACTGATGCACTGCTATCGGGAGCAAGCCCCCTCCCACAATAAAGCCCTCCCACCCTATTTTTTTGAGCGAGTAAGGCCTAGAAATCCCGTTTGTAGAAGATATCCAGCGAACTGGCCACGCCACTCGCCACTTCCAGGTACACCTTCTTGCTCAACAGATAACGCAAGGCAATGGTGTTGGCCGGCTCGAACACTCCTACCCCGTAACGCAGGCTGAGTTTCTCGGTGATCTTGCCGCTGGCCACCACTGCCGTGGTGTTGCCACTGCCCTGAGTGTCGAGTTCGAAGTCCTGGATACCCAGGTTCTTGGCGATGTCCGAAGTCACACCGGCACTGCCCATCAAGCCCAGGCCCAAGGCCGCTTGGGCAAGCATGTTGTTATCTTCACCAGTGGTGCTCAGCGGACGCCCCAGCACCAGGTAGGACAGCGCCTGTTCCTGGCTCATGGCCGGCTCGGAGAAGATCTGCGTGGTGGGCTGTTCGGCGCTGCCGCTCAAGCGGATACCCGCCGTGACGTCGCCCGTCTTGCGAATGGCTTCGATGTCCAGGTACGGCTGGTCAAGCGGGCCGGCGAACAACAGACGCGCCCGGCGCACATCCAGCTTCTGGCCATAGGCGCGGTAACGACCGTCGTTGAGCCACAGCTCGCCACGGGTGTCCATGTTGTCGCCAATATGGACATGGCCCTGGACTTTGGCGGTGAGGCCGAAGCCGGCGAAGTTGAGCTGGTCTTCACCCACCACCACGTCGATATCCATGGCCATTGCCATCGGCGGCTTGCCTTCCTCGGTCTGGCTACCGACGATGACCGTATCGTCCGAGACCTTGACCGTCGACGGCGGCAATTCGCGCACGGTGATGTCGCCACGCGGGATGTGGACCTTGCCGGCGATGGCCAGCTTGTCGTCCTTGAGGCTGATCTTGAGGTCAGGCGCTACTTCCAGCACGGCGTAGGGTTCCACCGTCACCGGCAGTTGCGAGCCTTGCAAACTGAGGTCCACCGCCAGGGCCTGGCCCCAACCGATATGGCCCTTGAGGCTACCCTGCCCGGCCTTGCCGCTACGCCAGCCGCCGTTGAGCTGCACGCTCTCACCGGCGATCAACGCCTGCACATTCAAGTCTTCCAGGCTTACCGGCAACTCCGGTCCGGAGATCTCGCCGCCCACCAGGTTCACGTTGCCGTTGACCTGCGGCGCGAGCAAACCACCGGAAATGCGGCCGCTGCCGTTGAGCTTGCCGTTGAGTTTTTCCACCATCGGCACAAAGGGGCGCGCCACCGCGAGGTCCAGGCCGGTGAGGCTGAAATTGCCGGTGAGCGGCTTGTTCTTCGGCAGTGGATTGATCTGCGCCTGCAACAGCAACTCGCCGAGCTTGCCGCCACGGAAGTTGAGTTGGGTGTCGATACGCTTGGGGTTGAGGGTGGTCTCCAGCTTCAGCGTGTCGTAGGGGAAATCCAGCCACTGGTTTTTGTCCTTGACGCGCAAGGTGCCACCGCTGGCGTCGACCGCAACCACACCCTTGGGACCGCTGGCAGGCAAGTCGAGTTGCACGTCGGCGTTAAGCTTGCCCTGCCAGGCGAAGTCTTTCGGCAAGAAGGCCGCCAGGCTGTCGATGGGGAACTGTTTGAGGTGGTAGCGCAACTTGGGCTCAGGCATCAGGCGCTGGTCTTCACCACACAGACTGGCTGGGCCAGACACCCAGCAATGCGCCGCGAACGTCAGCCTGCCGTCGGCCAGCCGTTCGATCTTCGCCGGGGCTTGCAGCTTCCAGTCCTGGCCACCGGCTTGTACATCGCCACTGGCCAGGCGCCCGCGCCAGTTGCCCTTGTCGAGATTGCCGTCCAGGGCCAGGGCCAACTTGACCAACGGGCCGACCAGATCCAACTGGACCTTCTGGCTCTTGATATCGCCTTGAGCACTGGCCGTCAGGGTGCCGACCTGGGTCTCGCCGGCCTGGATGCCGCTGCCCTTGAGGTCGAGCTTGGCGCGCTGGGCGTTGTCGAGGGTGGCGTCGAGGCTCAGGCTTTGCAGGTGATTGTCAGCGAATGCCAGTTGCTGGCCTTTGAGATCGAGCTTGCCTTGGGGCGCCTTCAGACTACCGGCGACGTCGACCCGACCATTGATCTGCCCGCGCAACTGCGGCCACAACTGGGCCAGACGCGCCAACTTGATATCGATCTGCCCGGCCAGGCGTTGTTGCAGGCTGCCGCTGCCGTTGATGCGGTTATCGCCCAAGCGGATATCCAGGTTGGCCAGGGTCCATTGCTCGCCCGCGCCTTCGGCCTTGGCTGCCAGCACGGCGGTTTGCCCACGCAGGCGGCCCTTGAGGTCGAGGTCGGCGTTCAGCTTGAGTTGTTCATTTTTGAACTCGCCCTTGCTGCGCAGGGGGCCAGCCAGGGTGCCTGGCAATTCGGCAACCCAGTACGCCGGGTTCAGCGCCGAGAGGTCCAAGGCCGTGTCCCAGGCGATGCCGTCGGCAAACTGCACATTCACATGGCCCTCGGCCTTGCCTTGACCGGCGGTCAGTTTGAGTTCGGGCAGGAAGACTTGCTTGAGGTCGCCGCTAAACGGTGTGACCACATTGAACTTGCCGGCCGGGCCGTCGAGGTCGGCCTTGAGGTTGCCGAGATAGTTGCCGTCTTTGTAGGAAACCTCACCATTGAAGGTACGCAAGGCAACCTGCGGTTCGTCGATCAATGGATAAAGGCGATGCCATGGGAAGTCGAGCCAGTCGATCTTGGCGTCGGCACTGAAGCCTTTTTGCCAGTCCAGGTTGGCGCTGAGCTTGAGGCTTTGCTTGTCACTGGCAGTCAGGTCCAGGCCAGCGATCTGCGCGCCCTTGGCGTCGACCTTGCCTTGCAGCAGCAGGCCAACCGGGCCTTTTTCCGCGGGCAACACGGCTTTGCCCATCAGTTGGTAACCGTTGTGCAAATCACCCTTGGCGGTGAGGTCCAGTTGGTTGAGTTGCAGAGTATCGGGCAGCTCGGCACTGGCCTTGAAGCCATCAGCGGTGACATGCAGCTGCGCAGGCAGGTTTTCCATCAGGGGTTGCAGCTCGCCGCTGAGCTTGGCCGGCAGGTAGCCGCTGCTGTCGGCGTCGAGCTTGAGGGTCTTGAGCAAGTCGCCGTCGACCTTGAGCGCGACTTGCCAGGGCGCACCGCCAGGGGCGTACGGCAGGCTGAGGTTGCCGGTGGCGCTCAAAGACCAGTCGCCAGTAGGTTGCAGCAGGCCATTGAGGTCCAGTACCAGATCGTCACGCTGCAAGTGCACAGAGTCGATCTGCATGCCGGCCGCCGTCCAGTGTGCCGCCAACTGCAAGCTCTTGAGTTGTTCGCTGCCGTTGAACAGCAGGCTGCCAACGCGAACCTCACCCAGTTGGATGGCAACGGGCAACTTCAACTCAGGCAATTGGATTGGCCCGCTGCTTTCTTCCGTGCTGGGTGGAAATTGCAGGAGAACCTGCTCCACATCCAGCTGGTTGATGCACACCGTCATACGCAGCAGGCAGGCCGGTGACCAATCGAACTTCGGCGCGGCGAGCTCGACGCGGCTGGTGTCCTGTTGCCATAGCAGGTGATCGGCACTCCACTGGCCACCCAAACGCCCCTGGAAATTCTCGACGGTCAAACCCGGCACCTGGCCCAGCGCCCAGCGGCTGCCCGCCTGGGTGCCGAGAACCGTCCACAACGCCAACAACACTAAAGCGAGGACGGCCACCACGGCCAGCCCCGCTATTTTCAAACCACGCATCACAGCTCAGGCCCCATGGAAAAGTGCAAACGAATGCCGCCCGGATCTTCGAGGGCATGGGCCAGGTCGAGGCGGATCGGCCCCACCGGCGAGACCCAACGGATACCGACGCCGACACCGGTTTTCAGGCTGGGCATCTCCAGGGTGTTGAACGAGTTGCCCTGGTCGATAAAGGTCGCGATCCGCCATTTTTCGGCGATGGAATATTGATACTCGGCACTCAACGCCACCATGTAGCGGCCACCGATGCGGTCACCGCGATCATTCTCGGGCGACAAGGTCTGGTACTCGTAGCCGCGCACGCTCTGATCACCACCGGCAAAGAAGCGCAGTGAAGGCGGCACGGACTTGTAGCCGTTGGTGGCGCTGCCGCCGAACTGTGCACGGCCCAGAAAACGGTGGTTATCCCACAGCGTGGTCAAGCCCTTGATGGTGGCCGTGCCGTAAAGCAGGTTGGTGTCGGAACCGAGCCCTTCCTTGGCGACCTTGGTGTCAAACATCAAGCGGTAGCCATTGTGCGGGTCGATGCGGTTGTCGCTGCGCAGGTAGGAGTAACTGATCCCCGGCATCACCAGGTTACTGAGACCGGAGTCATTGCCCAGGCGATATTCTTCACGCTGGTACTTGAGCGAGATGATACGGGTCCAGCCGCTGGGCAACTTGCTGTGCCATTCGGGACCGACGGTGAGCAATTTACTCAAGGTGTCGGTGCCAGCCAGCTCTTCGTTCTGGTAGCCGCCGGCGAAGCGCAACTTGTCGGTCAGCGGCGGGTCAAGCGGCACGTCGTACCACAGGCCGACGTTCTGGCGCGGTGCCGACAATTCGGCTTCCCAGCCATAGCTGTGGCCTTGGGGGTTGACCCAGTGACGGGTCCAATTGGCCTTGCCGCGCGGGCCGACGTCGGTGGAGAACCCCAGGCCCAGTCCCATGGTGCGGGGTTTGCGGGTTTCCAATTGCACGGCCACCGGGATCACATCCTGGGTGGCGGCAGCGGGCGCGGCGTCGACGCGCACGCCTTCGAAGAACCCACTTGCTTGCAGGTTCTGGTTGAGTTCGGCGATCAGTTCGGAGTCGTAAGGGGTGCCGCTTTTGAACGGCACCATACGTTGCAGCAGGTCTTCATCGAACGGCGTGTCGCCGGTGAAGTTGACCTTGCCCATGGTGTAGCGGCTGCCACTGTCATAAATGAGTTCGATATCGGCCACGCCCGCCTGGGGGTCCACCGACAGTTTCTGGCTGGTGAAGCGCCCGCTGAAAAAGCCGTAGCGCGACGCCTGGTTCTGGATCAGACGCTTGGCGTCTTCGTAGTGGCCGTGGTTGAGTACAGCGCCGGGCTTGAGGTCGTCACTGGCCGGCACGCGGAACGCCTTGAGGCTCGCCGCCTGGCCGTCGACCCGAATGGTCACGTTGCGCAAATGCACCGGTTCGCCGGGGTCGATGTTGAGGACCAGGCGCGGGTTCTTGCCGCCCGTCACATCACTGGCTATCTGTGGCTGATAGAAACCCAGAGCCTGGGCCGCTTTGCGCGCCTGCTCCTCGGCGCCACGGCTGAACCGCAGCAACGCTTCTTCATCACGATCGCCCACCCCGCCGATATAGCCTTCGATGTTGGCTTTCAACGCGTCGTTTGAGGGTTTGATCCGTACGTCCAGTTCGCTTTGCGCCAAGGCGCCGCAGCTTGTGAACAGCAGAATCAAGCCGCTGGTAAATCTTCCTGGAAACTTCATAGGCGCGGATGCTACACGAGCTAGGGAGACTCTTTGAACTCGGATTTGTCTGAATAATTCTGTCTTAAGCCGTTGCAGCATGTAACGCCTGAGGATTGGGGTGAAAAAACACGTGCTCCAGGATCGGTCCCACGGCGACTTCGCCGATCTCCTCATAGCCCTGGCGCTTGTAGAAATCCAGGTAACGGGAGTTGCCGGTGTCGAGTACCACGCCCGATGAGTGCGGATCTACGGCACACCAGTTGTGCACCGCCTCCAGCAGTTGCTCGCCGTAGTGTTTGCCCTGGAATTGCGGATGAATGCCCAACAGCGGCAGTACATGCACCGACTCGCCCGGCAGGCACGCCAACACCGCGTGATGGTATTCCAGGTAGCGCCGCGTGCCGCGTACACCGGTACTCAGCCACATGCGCAATTGCCAGGCCCAGCTCTCGGTGATCCCCAGGCGCCGTTGCGGTGGCGCGATCAGGGCGATACCGATCAACCGGTCATTTACTAACAGACCGATAGCCGGCAAGTTCTGGAAGAAGTGCTGCTTGACCAGCTCGCGTACCGTGGCCCGCACCCGCTGCTCGTAGCCCGGGCGCTCAGCTTCGAAAATGTAGGCAAAAGTCGGCTCATGTCGATAGGCCTGGTACAGCAACGAGCGGGCTTCGCGGGAATAACCACTGTCGAGCATATGAATTTGGGCGATGGTATCGGGCATACGTTCAATCTCCCTGGGCGCCATTGAAAGGTGGCGTTCTTATGGGTACGAACTTGTACGGCGCGAGTCGTTCCCAGACATTAGCAGTGCATTCGTCCTACCGCCACGCTGGCCCCCGTCCGACTTGTCGGCTAGCATCGCCCTTTTGCCAGACTGGACTGCCGACCATGAAAATCGTGTCTTTCAATATCAACGGGCTGCGCGCGCGCCCTCATCAGCTGGCGGCACTGATCGAGAAACACCAACCCGACGTGATTGGCCTGCAGGAAACCAAGGTCCACGATGACCAGTTCCCCCTGGCCGAAGTGCAGGCACTGGGCTATCACGTCTACTACCATGGGCAAAAAGGCCACTACGGCGTTGCGCTGCTTTCGCGCAAAGAAGCCCTGAGCGTGAACAAAGGCTTTGCCACCGACGAAGAAGATGCCCAGCGCCGTTTTATCTGGGGCACCTTCGCCGATGAACACGGCAACCCGGTCACCATCATGAACGGCTACTTCCCCCAGGGCGAAAGCCGCGACCATCCCACCAAATTCCCGGCCAAGCAGCGCTTCTATGAAGACTTGCAGCAGTTGCTGGAAAACCAGTTCAACAATGAACAGGCGCTGGTGGTGATGGGCGACGTGAATATTTCCCCGGAAGATTGCGATATCGGCATCGGCGCCGACAACGCCAAGCGCTGGCTGAAAACCGGCAAGTGCAGCTTTCTGCCGGAAGAGCGCGAATGGATGGCGCGTTTGAAGAACTGGGGCCTGGTGGACAGCTTCCGTCACCTGAACCCGCAGGTGACCGACCGCTTCAGTTGGTTCGACTACCGCAGCCGCGGCTTTGAGGACGAGCCCAAGCGTGGCCTGCGCATTGACGTGATCCTGGCGTCCAACGGCTTGCTGTCGCGGGTCAAGGATGCGGGCGTGGATTACGAACTGCGCGGGCTGGAAAAGCCGTCGGATCATGCGCCGATCTGGTTGGAATTGAGCTGATCTATGGCTGTACTCGGTCTAAATGTGGGAGGGGGCAAGCCCCTCCCACATTTTGCTCTTCAGTGTGACAGTCATATTTATGCAACCTGCCTGACTTAATCTCGCGGCACTCCCTTTGGCTTAAGAAGGTGCCGGCATGATGCTGCGCGTTCTGTTCCTGCTGACCCTTTTGCCCCTCTTCGTTGTCGCCGCCCCCCTACCCGTTCCCGAGCAAGGCCCTGCGCTGCGCATCCAGGGCTCCAACACCATTGGCGCTGCACTGGGGCCGGCATTGGTCAAAGGCCTGATGGAGCATCAAGGTTTGCAGGGCGTACACAGCGAACCCAGTGAAGGCGCCAATGAACAGCGCGTGATCGGCAAGACTCGCCAAGGCAAGACGGTGACGATCGAGGTGGCGGCCCACGGTTCCAGCACCGGGTTTGCCGCACTCAAAAAGGCCAATGCCGACCTCGCCGCCTCATCGCGCCCGATCAAGGACAGCGAGTTGGTGGACCTTGAACCCTTGGGCGATTTGAAAAGCCCCGAGGCCGAACAGGTGATCGCCATCGACGGCCTGGCCATCATCCTCAACC
>NZ_JBOICG010000054.1:0-10261 GCF_050739995.1 Pseudomonas sp.
CTCAAGTGCTGAGGTGTTGCGATGTCATCTGTGTACAGCTATCAAAACGGACCCGTTCAGGGCGGTGCCTTTCGACAAAATGAGTCGGCAAACGCGGCACCCGAGAATAAGTACTCAACTTCTACCAACGGGAGCCTCGCCACGGAGCTCCTGAATAACTTCGATTATTTTGAAGACCCGAGCCAGAAGGTCATAAGCCAAGCCAGACTTCGTGAAGTTGCCGGCCGGCCTATGACCGGTAATCCGGTGGACGACAACATGACGCTGTTGGCGCGTGAAATTCTCAACCGTCCCTCGATGAACCGGATGATGGCGCCGATAACGTTTGCCAACCCCAGCGGTGATCAGATCTCGCGCAAGGACGTAGCGGAGGTCATTGAAGGTCCCCAAAAAGATGAAAAGCCGCGTAATACTTCATCACGTGGAGCCTCTTGGGGGGCTAACAACTCAGTAGGCAATGCGCATCGCGGATTAATGAACTCGCCGACAAACACTTTTATGGCACCTCAGATGGCCCCTCAAATAGGGCCTTTCATGCCGTCTGAAGGTCAGGCTCCTAATTCGATCGTTGCGCAGGACTTCGCAGATAACTTCAGTTATTTTCAAGATCCACGTACTGGGTTTGTGTCCCAGGCGAGCATCATAGATGTTGCCAACCGTCCACTGACTGGCGATCCGTTTCAAGATCAAATGACCTTTTTGGCGAGGGAAATTCTCCTCCGCCCAGAAATGAACCATCTGCTTGATGCCATAAACAACAACGGCCTGGAGGATGGGTACATCAGCCAAGGCGATGCGAATAGGGTTGTTGATCACTACGAGCGTGAGGAAGGGACATTCAATGGTTTTTCGCCGAGGCAGGGCTATCAGCAACAGCCATCTTATGGGGCGGCCGGTGGTTACGGTCTATCGCAAGCTGGCGGCATGAGCCCAGAGAATACTCAACTCGCCAACGATTTCGGAAGCGTCAGCGACTCTGGTCTCGCCTTGGAACTAGGCAATAACTTTGACTACTTCAATCCGAACGCCAATGACAAAATCACCCAGGCATCCCTGCGTGAGGTAGCTGGCCGATCACTGACTGGAAATCCGGTCGACGACCGGATGACCCTGCTGGCGAGAGAGATCATCAGCCGGCCTGCGTTCAACCGTAAACTGGACTCGGTCGAAGACAGTGACAAGCCGGACAGGATCATCGGGCGCGATACGGTTGAGACCCTCTCCAAGCAATAGACTTGCAGACTACAAAATTTTGGCTAATATAGCCCGGGTAAAATAATTAATACCCGGGTAATAAATCATGCCTACGCAAAATACGCCCTTGTGCACTGCCTTCGTTCATCACCAACGCGTGGCGGCTGGTAGCTATACCGAGGTGGCCGACGCCTTATCAAGCCTCGCCGTGGCGACTGGCAGCTTCCTGGTTTTTGATGATGCCACCGGCACTCAGGTCGACTACCCCTGGCCAGCGGGTTATGCGCCCGTGCAACCCGCACAGGCCGAAGTCGATGACGAGCCACCCGTAACCCCGTCGGTCGGCCGCCCGAAGCTAGGCGTAGTCGCGCGTGAAGTCACGCTGTTGCCGCGTCATTGGGAGTGGCTGGGCCAACAACGGGGTGGCGCTTCGGCAGCGTTGCGTCGGTTGGTGGATGAAGCTCGCACTGTGCATGCATCCCGTGATCAGATGCGCCACGCCAAGGAAGCCAGCTATCGTTTCATGAGCGCCATCGGCGGTGACCTGCCAGGTTTCGAAGACGCCTCGCGGGCGCTGTTTGCCCAGGATGCTGCTGACTTTTCCAACAAGATTGCGCATTGGCCGATAGACGTGCAGGTGTACCTGGCTTGGCTGTCGCGTAATGCCTTTACTGCCTAACAATAATTAAGGGACTCGAACCAGCATGGAAGTCACCCCCAAACGGCCGTTGTGGCAGATCTACCTGTTATTTCTGGCACCGATGGTGTTGTCCAACTTTCTGCAGAGCTTTTCCGGCACCCTCAACGGCATCTATGTCGGGCAAATGCTCGGTACCCAGGCGCTGGCGGCGGTGTCGGGAATGTTCCCCATTGTATTTTTCTTTATCGCCCTGGTGATCGGTCTCGGGGCGGGCGCGTCGGTGCTCATCGGCCAGGCATGGGGCGCCCAGGAGACAGGGCTGGTCAAGGTGATTACCGGCGCCACCCTGACACTCGGGGCGCTGGTGGGGCTGGTGGCGGCGGTGCTTGGCAGCCTGTTTGCGCGCCCAGCCTTGCAGGCGTTGGGCACGCCAGTGGATGTACTCGACGCTGCCGTGGGCTACGCCCAGGTGATGATGTTGATCATGCCGCTGTTGCTGGTCTTTATCCTCTACACCCAGTTGCTGCGTGGCGTCAGTGACACGATCTCTCCGCTATTGGCGCTGATGGTGTCGACCCTGGTTGGCCTGTTGCTGACTCCCGCGTTGATCCGCGGCTGGATCGGCCTGCCGCCCATGGGTATCCAGAGTGCGGTATACGCAGGGCTGGTGGGTAACGCCCTGGCGATGCTGTTTCTGATCCTGCGCCTGCGCCACAAAAACCATGTGATGGCACCGGACCGCGAGCTATTGGCCGCCCTGCGCCTGGACCGGGTGATCCTCGGCAAAGTCCTGCGCATCGGCCTGCCCACCGGCTTGCAGATGGTGGTGCTGTCGCTGTCGGAGTTGGTCATTCTCGCCCTGGTCAACGGGCACGGCTCCCAGGCCACGGCGGCCTATGGTGCAGTGACGCAGATCGTCAACTACGTGCAGTTTCCAGCGTTGTCGATTGCCATCACCGCCTCGATCCTCGGTGCCCAGGCGATTGGCGCCGGGCGCCTGGAACGTATCGGGCCGATTCTGCGCACCGGGCTGTTGATCAACACCTGTCTGACCGGCGGGCTGATCGTGCTTGGCTACCTGTTGTCGCATTGGCTGTTGGGGCTGTTCATCACCGACGACGTTGCGCGTCTCAAGGCCGAACACTTGCTGCACATCATGCTCTGGAGCGTGCTGGTCTTCGGTTTCCAGGCGGTGGTCGGCGGGATCATGCGCGCCAGCGGCGTGGTGCTGATGCCGGTCGCCATCTCGATCTTCTGTGTGCTGTGCGTTGAGCTGCCGATGGCGTACCTGTTCAATGCGCACTTCGGCCTGGAAGGGGTGTGGATGGCGTTTCCGGTAACCTATCTGGCGATGCTGGTCTTGCAGACAGCGTATTACCGGCTGGTGTGGCGGCATAAGCAGATCACGCGGTTGGTGTGATACAAGGTTGCGCAATTTAAGGATTGAAGGCGTTTAACCCATGGCAAACCCCTACGCCGAGTTGTTTCAGGCACCTGGTTCGCGTGCTTTTGTGTTGGCAGGCATGCTGGCGCGCATGCCGGTGTCCATGACGGGTATCGGCTTGATCACCATGCTCTCGCAGGTGCACGGTGGTTATGGCCTGGCGGGCTCGGTGGCCGCCGTGTTTGCCCTGGCCACGGCCTTGTGCGCGCCGCAGGTTTCACGTCTGGTCGACCGATACAGTCAGGGCAGGGTGCTGCCAATTGCGGCGTTGATCGGTGGCGGGGCCTTGCTGATGCTGCTGCTGTGCACCTACGTGCAAGCGCCGAACTGGACGCTGTTTGTGTTCGCCGCGCTCGCCGGGTGCATGCCCAACATGTCGGCCATGGTGCGCGCACGCTGGACCGAGTTGTATCGCGGCCAGCCCAAACTGCAAACCGCATTTGCCCTTGAATCAGTGCTGGATGAAGTGTGCTTTATCATCGGGCCGCCGATTTCGGTCGGCTTGTGCGTGGTGTTGTTCCCACAAGCCGGCCCCTTGGTAGCGGCGCTGTTGCTGGCGGTGGGCGTCACCACCTTTGTGTTGCAACGCCAAACCGAGCCGTCGGTGCACGAACACCAGGGCCATCATCGCCGTTGGTTGATCGCTTCGCCTTCGGTGCTGATCCTGATGATCCTGTTGCTGGCCATGGGGGTGATCGTCGGCGTAGTGGATGTGGTCAGCGTGGCTTTTGCACAGCACCAGGGCCAACCGGCAGCGGCGAGTATCGTGCTGTCGGTGTACGCCATCGGTTCATGTCTGGCAGGGCTGGCGTTCGGCACCCTTAAACTCAAGGCGCCGCTGCCCCGGCAGTTCCTGTTCTGCGGCGTGGCCACCGCCTTGACGACATTGCCGTTGCTGCTGGTGACCAACATCCCCGGGCTGGCCGTGGCGGTGTTTGTTTCTGGATTGTTCTTCGCGCCGACCCTGATCGTGTCCATGGCCCTGGTGGAACAGGTCGTCCCGCCAAGCCGCTTGACCGAAGGCATGACCTGGCTGATCACTGGTCTGAGCATTGGCGTGGCCATCGGTGCCGCCAGTTCCGGTTGGATGATCGATCACTTTGGCGCCACCAGCGGATTTTGGGTGGCGCTGATGGCGGGCGCGGTAGTGTTGGGGGCAGCGGTGTTGGGGTATCGACGGTTGGGGTAGTCAGCCGATCGCCGGACAGGAGTCGGCGCTGTGATGCTGTAGGAATTCATTGAGCGCTTGGCGAGTGAGGTCGTTGAGCGTTACTTTTTTGCGGGCCGCTGCCAGTGCCGCCGCCAAGTGCAGGTCATGTCCGACTCGGACGTTGAATGAGCCTTTGCAAGGCTTCTCGGGTGTTTGTCCGAGGCCCTGACAGGTAGTGAGGTAATCGTCCACGGCCTCCCGGAATGCTGCGTCCAATTCGGCGACGGTTTTCCCTTCATAGCTCACCAATGCCTTGATGAACAAGATCTTGCCGAACAGGCAGTTGTCTTCGAGGCTGGCTTCGATAGAGCCGATATAACCTTTATGTTTCAGTTGGTTGTTCACTGAATCAGTTCTCCTGATCTCAATTGTTCGATGATCTGGCGCCGAATGTAGTGTTTCAGTTCGTTGCCGGGGTGGGGCTTGTGCAAGGTGATCATTGCACTGGGGGCGCCGATGTCGAATTTCACACGGCTTCCGGCCCCCTCAATCTGTGTGTAGCCCAGCCGACGCAAAAGCGTTACGAGCTCTGGCCAGGTAAATGCAATTTGCTCATTGAGCAGCTTGGCGAGCAGCTTTTCATTTTTGGACACGGCGTTCCCTGCGTGTAACTAAATGTAGTTGCAAAAAGTGGTGTGCGTCAATGCTAGCTCGGCTTCAGCTGTCACTGCTGAGATTGATGTAACCCTTAATGACACTGCGCTGCGTGCTACCCATCCCCCGCTAATTTTTCCCTTCCCGGTTCGTTTTATAGGGACGACGTGCCTTTGTGCTTCCCGCCTATTGTTCCGGACTCCAAGAAATGAATGCTGAAGACTCCTTGAAACTTGCTCGCCGGTTTATCGGGCTGCCCCTGGAAAAACGCCAAGTGTTCCTGCAAGCCTTGCAGAAAGAAGGCGTGGATTTTTCCAGGTTTCCGATACCGGCAGGGGTGGAAGTGGAGGATCGCCAGGCGCTGTCCTATGCGCAGCAGCGCATGTGGTTTCTCTGGCAGTTGGACCCGGCAAGTGGCGCCTACAACCTGCCCGGTGCCGTGCGGCTGAAGGGCGTATTGAATGTGCGCGCAATAGAGCAAGCCTTCGCCAGCCTGGTGGCGCGCCATGAAACCTTGCGCACGGTGTTCCAGCGCCAGGCAGATGATCGCCTGGAGCAAGTCGCCAAGGTGCCGTCGCTGGCCATTGAACACCTGGATCTCAGTGCATTTGCGGGCGATGCGCGTGAGCAGGCCGTCAATGACGCGGCAACCCGTCAATCGCTGCAGCCGTTCGACCTGGAAAACGGCCCGCTACTGCGTGTGCAACTGCTCAAGCTCGATGAGCAGGAACACGTGTTGCTGCTGACCCTGCACCACATCGTCTCCGATGGCTGGTCGATGAACGTACTGATCGACGAGTTCATTCGCTGCTACGACGCCCACGATCGCAATGAGTCGCCCCAACTGCCGGTGCTGCCGATCCAGTACAGCGACTACGCCCTGTGGCAGCGTCGCTGGCTGGAAGCGGGAGAGCAGGCACGTCAGTTGGAGTACTGGCAGGCGCGTCTGGGTGATGAGCATCCTGTGTTGGAGCTGCCGACGGACCGCCCGCGCCCGGCCATGCCCAGCTATCTGGGCACTCGCCATGATTTCGCGATCGACCCGGCACTGGCCGCGCAACTGCGTGGTTGCGCGCAGGCCCATAACGTCACCCTGTTCATGTTGTTGCTCGGTGCGTTCAACGTTTTGCTGCATCGCTACACGGGGCAGGGCGATATTCGCGTTGGTGTGCCGATTGCCAACCGCAACCGCACAGAGGTCGAAGGGCTGATCGGTTTCTTCGTCAATACCCAGGTGTTGCGTACCGAACTCACCGGGCAGACCCGTATCGCCAAATTGCTGCAAGGCATCAAGGAGCACGCCCTGGGTGCCCAGGCCCATCAGGAGTTGCCCTTCGAGCGTCTGGTGGAAGCCTTGAAGGTCGAGCGTAGCCTCAGCTATACACCCTTGTTCCAAGTGATGTACAACCACCAGCCGCAGGTGGCGGATATCACCGCCGTCAGCACGGCCTCCGGCCTGGAACTGGCTTTGGTGGAGTGGCAAGGGCGTACCACCCAGTTCGACCTGACCCTCGACACTTATGAGAAATCCGGCACCCTGCATGCGGCGCTGACCTACGCCAACGACCTGTTCGACGCGCCTTCCATCGAGCGCATGGCGCGTCACTGGATCAGCTTGCTACACGCCATGGTTGAGGAGGGTGACCAACGTGTCGGTGAATTGCCGATGCTGGCCGCCGACGAGCGCCACGTGCTGGTGAGCGCCTGGAACCGGACCGCCGAGGCGTACCCGACCGAGCGTGGCATTCATCAGTTGATCGAGGATCAGGTGCAGCGCACGCCGCACGCACCGGCGTTGCAGTTCGGTGCAAGTACCCTGAGCTACGCCCAGCTCGACGCCCGCGCCAACCAGTTGGCCCACGCCTTGCGCGAGCAGGGCGTCGGCCCGGACGTGTTGGTCGGGATCTGCGTCGAGCGCTCCGTCGAGATGGTGGTGGGGTTGCTCGCCATCCTCAAGGCCGGGGGGGCCTACGTGCCGTTGGACCCTGAATACCCTCAGGACCGTCTGGCCTACATGATCGAAGACAGCGGCATCACGCTGCTGCTGAGCCAGCAGAGCCTGCTGCCGATGCTGCCTGCTGCGGGTGCACAGGTGATAGCCCTGGACCAGGCCTCAGATTGGCTCGACGGCTACAGCACTGAATCGCTTGCCGTCAATATCCACGCGTTGAACCTGGCCTACGTCATCTACACCTCCGGCTCTACCGGCAAGCCCAAGGGGGCGGGCAACAGTCATCGTGCATTGGTCAACCGCCTGTGCTGGATGCAACAGGCCTACGGTCTGGATGCCGGCGACGCGGTCTTGCAGAAAACCCCATTCAGCTTCGATGTGTCGGTGTGGGAGTTCTTCTGGCCGTTGATGACCGGCGCACGCCTGGTGGTCGCAGCGCCAGGTGAGCACCGTGAGCCGGCGCGTCTGATCGAAACCATCGGCCGTTACGCCATCAGCACCTTGCACTTTGTGCCCTCGATGCTCCAGGCGTTCATCCATGAGCCGGGTGTGCACGCCTGCACGGGACTCAAGCGCATTGTGTGCAGCGGTGAAGCCTTGCCGCTGGATGCGCAATTGCAAGTATTCGCCAAGCTGCCGGGGGCGGGTTTGTTCAACCTCTACGGCCCGACCGAAGCCGCCATCGACGTGACCCACTGGACCTGCGTCGACGAAGGCGCCGACAGCGTGCCCATCGGCCGCCCGATTGCCAACCTGGCCACCTACGTGCTCGACGCCCAGCTCAATCCGGTGCCGGCCGGTGTTTCGGGCGAGCTGTACCTGGGCGGCACCGGCCTGGCGCGCAGTTACCACCGCCGCCCGGCGCTCACGGGCGAGCGTTTTGTCCCCAGCCCGTTTGTGGGCGGCGAGCGCCTGTATCGCACTGGCGACCGTGTCTGCCAGCGTGCCGATGGCGTGATCGAATACCTCGGCCGCCTCGATCATCAGGTGAAACTGCGCGGCCTGCGCATTGAGCTGGGCGAGATCGAGACGCGCCTGATGCAGCACCCTTCGGTGCGTGAAGCGGTGGTGCTGGTGCAGGGCGGCAAGCAGTTGGTTGCCTACCTAGTGCTCGAAAACGACGAATCCGCCGACCTCAAGGCGTGGTTGCTCGGCAGCCTGCCGGAATACATGGTGCCGACGCACCTGATCCCACTGGCCAAGCTGCCGGTCACCGCCAACGGCAAGCTGGATCGCAAGGCTTTGCCGTTGCCGGACGCTACGCCGCAACAGGCATTCATCGCCCCCGAAAGCGCACTGCAAAAAGCTTTGGCGGCGATCTGGGTCGATGTGCTTGGCCTGGAACACGTCGGCCTGGACGATAACTTCTTCGAACTGGGCGGCGACTCGATCATCTCCATTCAGGTGGTCAGCCGTGCGCGTCAGGCTGGAATTCGCCTCAGTCCGCGTGATGTGTTCCAGTACCAGAGTGTACGCAGCCTGGCGTTGGTCGCGACTTTTGAGCAGGCCGGTGTGATTGACCAAGGGCCGGCCAGCGGCGAAGTGATCCTGACGCCGGTGCAGCACAGTTTTTTCGACCAGGTGATTGCGGCGCGTCATCACTGGAACCAATCGTTGCTGTTGACCCCGCGTGAGCCTCTGCAGGCTGCGCGCCTGGAAGCGGCGTTGACGCAACTGATCAATCATCACGACGCTCTGCGCCTACGCTTTGTGCAGCACGCCGATGGTTGGAAGCAATCTTATGCAGCACCGGTCAGCGAGGTTGGGTTGTGGCAGTCCCAGGCTGCGGATGACGCTCAACTGGCCGCCCTGTGCGACGAAGCCCAGCGCAGCCTCGACCTCGAGCAAGGTCCGCTGCTGCGCGCCGCCCTGGTCAACATGGGCGATGGCAGTCAACGTCTGCTGCTGGTGGTGCATCACCTGGTTGTGGACGGCGTGTCGTGGCGCATTCTGCTGGAAGACCTGCAACAGGCTTACCGCGAAGCACCCCTTCCAACCAAGACCAGTGCCTTCCAGCAATGGGCGCAGCAGTTGCACGCCCATGCACAAGAGCTCAATGCGCAACTGCCTTACTGGCAGGCACAGGCCATCGACGCCGAGCTGCCGTGCGACAACCCCCAAGGAGGCCTGCAAAGCCGCCTGGGCAGCAAAATCGAGATTCGCTTGAATGCCGAGCTCACCCGTCAATTGCTCCAAGAGGCGCCAGCGGCTTACCGCACTCAAGTCAATGACCTGCTGCTGACCGCACTGGCCCGCGTGGTCGGCCGCTGGAGCGGCCAGCCCGCCGCGCTGATCCAGCTGGAAGGGCATGGCCGTGAAGACCTGTTCGATGACGTCGACCTGACCCGTACGGTTGGCTGGTTCACCAGCCTGTTCCCCGTGCGTTTGCAGGCTGAGGGCGAGCTGGCGAGCGCGATCAAGTCGGTCAAGGAGCAACTGCGCGCCGTGCCCGACAAGGGCTTGGGCTACGGTCTGCTGCGTTACCTCGGTGCGCCGGCGGTTCGCGCATCTCTCGCCGGTCTGGGGGCGCCGCGTATCACCTTCAACTACCTGGGGCAGTTCGATCGCCAGTTCGATGACTCGGCGCTGTTTGTACCCGCCAGCCAAGGCAGCGGCCAGGCCCAGGACCTCGAGGCGCCACTGGCCAACTGGCTGACGGTGGAAGGGCAGGTGTACGGCGGTGAGTTGGCGCTGCAATGGGGCTTCAGCCGCGAAATGTTCCAGGCTTCGACCATCCAGCGCCTGGCGGATGACTACGCCACGGAACTCAAGGCCTTGATCGCCCACTGCTGCGCCACGCCAGCAGGGCAGGTCACACCGTCGGACTTCCCGCTGGCCCGCCTGAGCCAGTCGCAACTGGACGCGCTGCCGGTCGCCGGGCCGGCCATTGCCGACCTCTATCCGCTGTCGCCCATGCAGCAGGGCATGCTGTTCCACACCCTGTACGAGCCTGAAGTACAGGCCTATATCAACCAACTGCGCCTGGACATCGAAGGCTTGGATTTATTGACGTTCGGCCGCGCCTGGCAGGCGGTGCTCGACCGGCATGACATCCTGCGCAGCAGTTTCCATTGGCTGGGCCTGGACAGTGCCCATCAGGTGATTTCGCGTCAGGTCGACCTGCAATTGCAGGTGATTGAAGATGCCAATGCCGACTTCGATGCGCTGGCCGTCGCCGAGCGTGAGCGCGGTTTTGTGCTGAACAGCGCGCCGTGGTTTCGCCTGATG
>NZ_JBOICG010000055.1:0-11179 GCF_050739995.1 Pseudomonas sp.
CTTCACGGCGGTACGCTTGAGCATGCCGGAGAACAGCACGAAGGCGCCCATGTCGGACGTGGCTTCGATCAGGTCGGCGGCGGGCACGACCGGCTGGCCGCTGATCACGGCCAGGCGTTGTACGGCCAGGGCTTGGTAACGCGGGTCGGCGTTGATGCCGGTACCGATGGCGGTGCCGCCCAGGTTCACTTCGGTCAACAGCTCTGGCGCCAGGGTTTTCAGGCGGGCCAGGTCTTCACCCAGAGTGGTGGCGAAGGCGCGGAATTCCTGGCCGAGGGTCATCGGCACGGCGTCTTGCAATTGAGTGCGGCCCATTTTCAGCACGTGGCTGAACTCGGCGCCCTTGGCGGCGAACGCCTGGATCAGGCTGTCGAGGCTGGCCAGCAGCGCGTCATGACCCAGCAACAGACCCAGGCGGATCGCAGTCGGGTAGGCGTCGTTGGTCGACTGCGCCATGTTCACGTCGTTGTTGGGGTGCAGGTACTGGTATTCGCCCTTGTTGTGGCCCATGGCCTCCAACGCGATGTTGGCGATGACTTCGTTGGCATTCATGTTGGTCGAAGTGCCAGCGCCGCCTTGAATCATGTCCACCACGAACTCGTCGTGGAAATCGCCGCGGATCAGACGAGCACAGGCTTCGCTGATGGCAGCGTGCTTGGCTTCGCTGAGCTGACCCAGCTCGCGGTTGGCGTCAGCCGCCGCTTGCTTGACCATTGCCAGACCGACCACCAATTTCGGGTAATGCGAAATCGGAACGCCCGAGAGGCGGAAGTTATTCACCGCTCGCAGGGTCTGGATGCCGTAATACGCTTGAGCCGGTACTTCGAGTACGCCAAGCAGGTCTTTTTCGGTACGGAAAGATGCAGCGGAGGACATGACGGAAATCATCTCGATATGGACCCGGAACTGGCCGGAACGCTGCGAATGCTAGGCTTGTGGGAATATTTGGGCCAATGCTGTTAAACACTGGCCTATGCACAAACGGCATAATGTGAGTGTGACCCGGTTGTCATGGCGGGCGTGTGTGCCAAAATGGTGCGTACCCACGGGAGACAGTAATGAACCTTGAGAGCAAATGGCTGGAAGACTTCAGTGCCCTGGCGGCGACTCGCAGCTTTTCCCAGGCAGCGGAGCGACGCTTCGTCACCCAGCCGGCGTTCAGCCGTCGTATCCGCAGCCTGGAAGCAGCGTTGGGCCTGACGCTGGTCAACCGTTCGCGCACGCCGATCGAGCTGACGGCAGCGGGGCAGTTGTTCCTGGTGACTGCGCGCACGGTGGTCGAACAACTCGGTGAAGTGCTGCGCCATTTGCATCATCTCGAAGGCGGCCAGGGCGAAGTCATGCAGGTGGCAGCCGCCCACTCCTTGGCCCTGGGCTTCTTCCCTCGCTGGATCGCGCAATTGCGCAACGAAGGTTTGAACATCGCCACGCGGTTGGTCGCCACCAACGTCGGCGACGCGGTGCATGCCTTGCGTGAAGGCGGCTGCGACTTGATGCTGGCGTTCTACGACCCGGACGCGGCCATGCAGATGGACTCGGAGATCTTCCCGTCACTGCACCTGGGCAACACCGAAATGCTCCCGGTGTGCGCCGCCGACGCCGACGGCAAGCCGCTGTTCGACCTGGAGGGCGAGGGCAGCGTGCCATTGCTGGCCTACAGTGCGGGTGCGTTCCTCGGGCGATCGGTGCACTTGCTGCTGCGCCAGCGGGCGCTACGCTTTACCACTGTGTACGAAACCGCCATGGCCGATAGCCTCAAGAGCATGGCCCTGGAAGGCCTGGGCATCGCCTGGGTGCCGCAGCTTAGCGTGCGCGCGGAATTGGCTCGGGGCGAATTGGTGGTGTGTGGCGGACCGCAATGGCATGTGCCGCTGGAAATTCGTCTGTATCGCTGCGCGTTGGTGCGCAAGGCAAATGTGCGGTTGCTGTGGCGCAAGCTCGAAGGCGGGGCGGCGAGCCCCGCCGTTTAGTCGACCGTCAATCGAACTGGCTCAGGTAGGTGCGGATGTTATCCCGGTTCTTGTCGCTGAACCGGTAGGCGTTGCCCCTCAGGAACGAGAAAAACTCACGCTTCTTCATCAAGGTTTCGTGCCACCAGCCATTGAAAATATTGTCGCCGTCTTCATGCTGCGCGCCGAGCATGTGTCCGACTTCATGGGCTGCGGTGCGGTATGACGTTGTCGCGGCAATGCCGAAGCTGTCATGCAGATAAGCTACGCCGGCTGTTTGTGAGTCAATGTCATCGAGGGTCAGCAACAGATACAGGTTGAGCGGCGAAGGGGCGATTGAAGCGTGTTCCAGGTGCTGGAGGACGGTATTTTTCCAGGTAGATAGGCTGACCCGATGATCCCTTTTGTATTTGAAATCGATTAGGTAAGCCGGTCCGGTTTCCTGATGGAAAGTGATCATGACTGTTCGGCCGGAAAGGTCTTCCAGTTCGGTTTTCAGCCAGGAAAAATAATCGTCGCGCAGGGACGGCAGCCGGCTATCGCCGTGCAAATCACGATGGATGTAGACGTTCAGGTTGATCGGCTTCGGCGCAGCAGGCGCAGGAATGGGCGCTGGGCGGGGCGGCAGTTTTCGTTCAAACGCCGCGATGGCGGGTGTCGCGTGGTCTTTGAAGGTGCTTTCAAGGGTCATCAATGACCTGAGGTCCGAGGCGGCCTCGATGTGACGGTTGATCCAATTGGCCTCCTGGAAATGCCGAGGCTGCGCCCATGCCCAGGCGTGCCGGATGTCTCGGCGTTGCTGGTTGATCAGTGCCAGGCTCACGTCCTCATAGAAGTGCGGGCTGAACACCATCGGTGACAGGCTGACGTGATCGTCCCGCAGCCCCTGTCTGGCCAGCTCTTCCAAGCGCTGGAGTTGATTGCGGTCGATACACGGCAGCAGGCGGTGGAGGGTGGTCTCGTTCAACTCGGCAATCAAATGGGCCCTGAGCAGGGCCGGCGAGTAGAACGCCTGCAGCTTGAGCCCGGGTACGTAAAGGACACAGGGGTTCTGACCGGGTGCTGCGCTGGCGGGCGTGCGGCTAATCAGGAATGCGCCGTACAGCGGGACATGCGCTTGTTGTTCTTCATCCTGAAACGCGATGCGGTAGAGATGGCAGCCGGAAATATGCCCGGGCGACGCCAGGAGCGTGATCAACGCCACGCTTTCATGGTCCAGCGAACCATCTGCCAGCCTGAGCGATGCCGCACACTGAAGCTGGGCTGCGAAGGCTCGCGCAACGTACGCCTGGTTGGTCATGTCGGCGTAGGCGTGCCGGGCTTGCCAGAAGTCGGCGAGGTCGCTCAGGTAGAACTCGATACCCTGGAGGTTCTGCAGAACTATCTTCAATCGCGCCTGGCACTCGGGCGGCAGGGCTTGCAAGGCACCTGCTCCGGGGGTGTAGAACACCACTGAAGTGGCGTCGTAGGTGGAGGGCAGTGCGTTGAACAGAACGAGGTGGTGGTAGAGCTCGTACAAGGTTTGTTGCGGGGTAGCGTCCATCGGCGGGCAGGAGTAGAAGATGCGGTCCAGTTCTGGCTCGGGCAGGTAGTGCTTGAGCACCTGGGTCAGCAGCTTCAGCGCACTCACCGGGCGAGTCGGCAGGTGCCCCAGGGTGTAGATGACATTTTTGTTCAGCGCCTTGAGCAATGTGGCCGTTTCGGGCGGTGTCAGGTTGAGGATGTCGTGGGGCGTGGGTAGGGTGCGGTAATACTCGACCGATGCAGGCATGGGGCAGTCCTTGTCCTTGGAGATGTCAGTGGGGGGTGTCGCTGTCCACGATAAGGCTGCGCTCTGCCATTGCCTGTCGGTGCCATAGACAAATGCGGTAGTGGCATTCGATGTTGGAGGGGTGAAGTTTCAGTGTTGGGGAAGGCCTGCCGGGTTGACCTGCAAGTCAGTAAATCTGCCGCTTTGGCGCTTAAGACAGATGGTCATTCCAGGGGCTGTTTATCTGGATTATTACGGTATACTGCGCGGCCTTCGGCCGGTCCAACCGGCCTTAATTCGTACAACAAGCCACGCCGGATTTCCCGCGTGGCTTGTTGTTTTTTGACGCGCCTGCGGGCGCCCAGAGAGAAGAGGCACGACGATGAGTGCATTGGTTGGCGTGATCATGGGCTCCAAGTCCGATTGGTCCACCCTTAGCCACACCGCCGATATGCTGGAAAAACTCGGCATTCCTTACGAAGTGAAAGTGGTCTCCGCCCACCGCACTCCGGATTTGCTGTTCCAGTATGCCGATGAAGCAGAATCCCGTGGCATCGAGGTGATCATCGCCGGTGCCGGTGGTGCGGCGCACCTGCCGGGCATGTGTGCGGCCAAGACCCATCTGCCGGTGCTCGGCGTGCCGGTGCAGTCGGCGATGCTCTCGGGCGTGGATTCGCTGTTGTCCATCGTGCAGATGCCGGCCGGCATTCCGGTGGCGACCCTGGCGATCGGCAAGGCCGGCGCGATCAATGCCGCGCTGCTGTCTGCCAGCATCCTGGGCGCCAAGCATCCGCAATTCCATGCGGTGCTGAAAAAATTCCGTGCCGAACAGACAGACAGCGTGCTGGACAATCCAGACCCACGTATCGCCTGAGGTTGTTGACGATGAAGATCGGTGTAATCGGTGGCGGCCAACTGGGCCGCATGCTGGCCCTGGCGGGAACGCCGCTGGGGATGAACTTCGCTTTCCTGGACCCGGCGCCGGACGCCTGTGCGGCCGCATTGGGTGAGCACTTGCGCGCTGACTACAGCGACCCGGACCATCTGCGCCAACTGGCCGACGAAGTCGACCTGGTGACCTTTGAGTTCGAAAGCGTCCCGGCTGAAACCGTGGCTTTCCTGTCGCAGTTCGTGCCGGTGTACCCGAGCGCCGAAGCCCTGCGCATCGCCCGTGACCGCTGGTTCGAGAAGAGCATGTTCAAGGACCTGGGCATTCCGACCCCGGCCTTCGCCGATATCCAGTCCCAGGCGGACCTGGACGCCGCCGTCGCCAGCATCGGCCTGCCGGCCGTGCTGAAAACCCGCACCCTTGGTTACGACGGCAAGGGTCAGAAAGTCCTGCGCACCGCCGCCGATGTGGTTGGCACCTTCGCCGAACTGGGCAGCGTTGCCTGCCTGCTGGAAGGCTTCGTGCCGTTCACCGGCGAAGTCTCGCTGATTGCCGTACGTGCCCGTGATGGCGAAACCCGCTTCTACCCGTTGGTGCACAACACCCACGACAGCGGCATCCTCAAGCTGTCCGTGGCCAGCACCGATCATCCGTTGCAGGCGCTGGCGGAAGATTACTCCGGCCGTGTGCTCAAGCAGTTGGATTACGTCGGCGTGATGGCGTTCGAGTTCTTTGAAGTCGACGGTGGCCTCAAGGCCAACGAAATCGCCCCGCGCGTGCACAACTCCGGGCACTGGACCACCGAAGGTGCCGAGTGCAGCCAGTTCGAAAACCACCTGCGGGCGGTGGCAGGCTTGCCGCTGGGGTCCACGGCCAAGGTCGGCGAGAGCGCCATGCTCAACTTCATCGGCACGGTCCCGGCAGTGGATAAAGTCATCGCTATCGACGACTGTCACTTGCATCACTACGGCAAGGCCTTCAAAGCCGGACGCAAGGTCGGTCACGCCAACCTGCGCTGCAAGGACCGTGCAACGCTGCAAGCGCAGATCCTCAAGGTCGAAGCGCTGATCGCCGAACAATAAGCCTGGGCTAGGCGGGAACCATTTAGGGATCGCCATCCTCTGATTGCAGGATGCCAAAGCCTAGCTAGGCTTTGGCATAGCTCACCTACATTCAGAGGGAAATGCCATGGGTATCATCGGAACTATCTTTATCGGCTTGATCGTCGGCCTGCTGGCGCGTTTCCTGAAACCAGGCGACGACAGCATGGGTTGGATCATGACCATCCTGCTGGGTATTGCAGGCTCCCTGGTCGCCACCTACGGTGGTCAGGCGCTGGGTATCTACCAGGCAGGCCAAGGCGCGGGCTTCTTCGGGGCGTTGATCGGCGCCGTCGTGCTGCTGGTGATCTACGGTCTGCTGAAAAAGAAATGATCTAAGCGACGAAGCCCTCTGCGCTGCGCAGGTGCAGAGGGCTAGAATGCTCGCCACCTGTATATGTCGAGCCTCTCCATGCGCCGTCTTCTGTTGACTCTCCTCCTGCTGGGCCCTGGCCTGGCGCACGCCGGCGAATTGCCGGAAACCGACTGGCTTGACCTGATGCCGCTGTCGGACCAGAAAGCCCTCGAGGCCATGCCCGAGATCGACCATAACTCCCCCGAAGCCCAAGGCACGTTCACCGACAAAGGTGGCTTGAAGCAAAGCAAAGGCTTGCCTGCGGTGATGTACTCCACCAAGACCGTGGCCGCCATGAACGGCAAGAACATCCGTATTGGCGGTTACCCGGTGCCGTTGGAAACCGATGCCAAGGGCCGCAGCACCCTGTTCTTCCTGGTGCCGTACCCGGGCGCGTGCATCCATGTGCCGCCACCGCCGCCTAACCAATTGGTGCTGGTGCGTTATCCCAAGGGGTTGAAGCTGGATGATATCTACACGCCGCTGTGGGTGACGGGCACGTTGAAGGTGGAAAAGGTGAATAACGATTTGGCGGATGCAGCGTATGCCCTGGATGCAGGGAAGGTGCGGGTGGTGAAGGAGTCCGATCTCTAAGACCCAATGCCTATCAATGTGGGAGGGGGCTTGCCCCGATGGCGGTCTATCAGTAGCAACTGGGCTGAATGATCTACTGCTATTGGGGGCGAGCCCCCTCCCACATTTCGATTGGGTTTACAGGGCGATGCCGGTGATGCTCACGCCCAAGGTGTGGCTTTTGCCCGGCGCCAGCGCCACCACATCATCCAGCACATTCGCCGTCTCGATGCACAACATGCCCTGCCAGCCATCATTGGCCATGTCGTCGAACGCCTTGGCGCGTTCGGTCCAGGGGTTCCAGATCACTGTCGATTTCGAACCCTGGCTGTTGAGCCGGATGCGGCGCTGCCAATCCTTGTCGATGATGTTCAACTGCGTCGGGGTATCGAGGTAGATGCGGTCGGTTTCGGCGGCGAATTGCAGCAGCCCGGTTTGCTGTTTGTTCGTCCAGCCGTCGGCGGTGTCTATGTAGGCTCCACCGTCCAGCCCGTCGACCTGCACGTTACGCACATCGCTCACGGCGAAATAGGTGTGCAGGGCCTGGCTGAAGGTCACGGTGTCGGTGCCGCGGTTGTGGCTGGTCAGGCGGATATGCAACTGATCATCCAACAACAAGCTCAGTTTTAGATCGACTTGATGTGGCCAGCCGGGAAAACCACCAGCAGGTACGGGCAATACCAAGTCGATGCGCAAGGCATTGCCTTCAAGCTCGGTCGCGACCAGATCCCAAAGCGCTGTGCGCGCGAAACCATGGGCACCTGCAGGCTGCTCACTTTGACGCATCGCCTTCACACTCTGCGGGTTGCGGTCGAATACGCCAAACCATGGCCAACACACCGGTACGCCGGTGCGAATACCTTTGCCCTGCTTGAACACCGCCTCGGGGTTCGGCCAGATCAGCGGCTGCTCGCCCTGGCGCTGGTAACTGAAGATATGCGCGCCCTGTTGGGCCACCATCAGTTCGGCGCCGTTGTGGCGGATGCGCCAGCAATCCAGCTCGTCGATTTTCACGGTTTCAACGTAGGGCGTAGGCATACAAGGCACTCTTTATAGCAGGCAATGGGGCAATTGACCGTCAAAGCCCCGCGATGTTTAACGGGCGCGCGACGGCACCGAACGCGTACGGCCACTGCCATCGATGGCGACGAATACGAACACCGCCTCGGTGACCTTGCGCCATTCGCTGGACAGCGGGTCGTCGCTCCACACTTCGACCATCATCTGGATCGAGCTGCGGCCGATTTCCAGGGCCTGGGTATAGAAAGACAGCTGCGCGCCCACGGCCACCGGCACCAGGAACGCCATGCGATCAATCGCCACAGTGGCTACGCGGCCACCGGCGACCTTGCTGGCCATGGCGGTGCCCGCCAGGTCCATCTGCGCGACCAGCCAGCCGCCGAAAATGTCGCCAAAACCGTTGGTTTCACGCGGGAGCGCAGTGATTTGCAAGGCGAGGTCGCCTTGCGGGATGGGATCTTCTTGTTCGAGTTCGATCATGCCGAGGGTGCCTCTGACCCGTGACGCTTCATGGGTATTTCAAGTGGATAGCCGTCTTCGAAAAAAACGTTTCAGCACCAACATACACCGCTCAATGCGTTTCTCGTAAGGCGTACTAAAGGGAAACTCTGCCAAATCGGCTGGGTGGCACCCAACGACGTTTTGGCACAGCAGCCCCTCAAGGCAGCGGGTCTGGCACTTGCAAGGGCCGAGTATATCGAGACGATTGCGCCGCGACGACCTTCGGGCACTCATTTGGTCGGCAATTAGTGTCTGTAATGCGGCTTTTTCCGGCAACTGTGCTTCTTATTGCGGTTAACGCGCATCCGTGGGGAATATTTCGCCCATTCGAACGGTTATTCGGCGGGCGCTGTGCTTTTCCAGGCGATTTGCTATCTTGCCAAACCCGATGCAAGTCCCGGGCTTGCCGTTCTGATTACTATAAGAGAAGCCTTGCCATGTCCTCCGTGCCCGCAAGCAGTGCGCAACCGTCGCGCCCGCTGACCCGCAACGACTATAAAACCCTGTCGCTGTCTGCCTTGGGCGGGGCGTTGGAATTTTACGACTTCATCATCTTCGTGTTTTTCGCCACGGTGGTCGGAAAACTGTTCTTCCCCGTGGACATGCCGGAATGGCTGCGCATGATGCAGACCTTTGGCATTTTCGCCGCTGGCTACCTGGCACGTCCGCTGGGCGGCATCATCATGGCGCACTTCGGCGACCTGCTGGGCCGCAAGAAGATGTTCACCTTGAGTATCTTCATGATGGCCGTGCCGACCCTGATCATGGGCCTGCTGCCGACCTACGCGCAGATCGGTCTGTGGGCACCGCTCCTGTTGCTGCTGATGCGCGTCATACAGGGCGCGGCGATTGGCGGTGAAGTGCCGGGCGCCTGGGTCTTCGTCTCTGAGCACGTGCCGCCTCGGCACATTGGCTACGCTTGCGGCACCCTGACCAGTGGCCTTACAGCCGGCATCCTGCTGGGTTCGCTGGTGGCCACTGCCATCAACACCCTTTACAGCCCGGAGCAGGTGTCGGACTACGCCTGGCGTATCCCGTTCCTGCTCGGTGGGGTGTTCGGCTTGCTGTCGGTGTACCTGCGTCGTTGGCTGCATGAAACGCCGATCTTCGCCGAAATGCAGCAACGCAAGACCCTAGCCGCCGAGCTGCCATTGCGCGCGGTACTGCGTGACCACCGCGGCGCTATCGTACTGTCGATGTTGTTGACCTGGTTGTTGTCTGCCGGTGTGGTCGTCGTGATCCTGATGACCCCGACCGTGCTGCAAACCGTCTACCACTTCAGCCCTACCGTGGCCCTGCAAGCCAACAGCCTGGCCATCGTCACCCTCAGCCTGGGCTGCATCGCCTCCGGCGCCCTGGCTGACCGTTTTGGTGCCGGCCGCGTGCTGGTCACCGGTTGTGCGTTGCTGCTGGCAACCTCGTGGACGTTGTATCACAGCCTGCTTGCCCATCCCGAGTGGCTGTTCCCGCTCTACGCCTTGACCGGTCTGTTTGTCGGCACCATCGGCGTGGTGCCTTACGTGATGGTGAAAGCCTTCCCGCCAGTGGTGCGCTTCAGCGGTTTGTCGTTCTCCTATAACGTCGCCTACGCCGTATTCGGTGGCCTGACGCCATTGGCGGTGTCGCTGCTGATGAAGGAAAGCCCAATGGGCCCGGCTTATTACGTGGCTGTCCTGTGTGTGATGGGGATGGCCGTGGGCGGACACCTCTGGCGGCGCGGGCGTTAATTCGCGACTTAAAGATCCTTCCTACGTAGTGGTGTAGGAAGGGTCATAGATTACAGAGTATTTCTGAAACACCTCTTCAAGCGCTCCAACCTCCTCGCAACCCCCGGTTTTATTGAGTTTTATCCTTCCTGTCAGGTTTTTCACAAATGCTGGCCTTTCATCTAATTGTCACATTCCAGACATAGAGTGTTCACACGGCCTACCGATACTTGGCCCCGATCCAACTATCCCTATCTGCTAGGAGCAAGGCATGAAACTGAAACGTTTGATGGCGGCAATGACGTTTGTCGCTGCTGGCGTTGCGACCGCCAACGCGGTGGCCGCTGGTGTTGATCCGGCAATCCCGGCTTACGTTAAGACCACTGGTGTGTCGGGCAACCTGTCCAGCGTCGGTTCCGATACCCTGGCTAACCTGATGACCCTGTGGGCCGAGGGTTACAAAAAGGAATACCCGAACGTCAACATCCAGATTCAAGCCGCTGGCTCCGCCACCGCGCCACCTGCGCTGACTGAAGGCACCTCCAACCTGGGCCCGATGAGCCGCAAGATGAAGGACACCGAACTGGCTGCCTTCGAGCAGAAGTACGGCTACAAGCCAACCGCTATCCCGGTTGCCGTGGATGCCCTGGCTGTCTTCGTGCACAAGGACAACCCGATCCAGCACCTGACCATGGAACAAGTCGACGCGATCTTCTCCTCGACTCGTCTGTGCGGCGCCAAAGCCGACGTGAAAACCTGGGGTGACCTGGGTGTGACCGGCGACCTGGCCAACAAGCCGGTTCAACTGTTCGGTCGTAACTCGGTATCCGGCACCTACGGCTACTTCAAAGAAGAAGCCCTGTGCAAAGGCGACTACAAGCCAAACGTGAACGAACAACCAGGCTCGGCTTCGGTCGTGCAGTCGATCAGCTCTTCGCTGAACGGCATCGGTTACTCGGGCATCGGCTACAAGACTGCAAGCGTGAAGACTGTTGCCCTGGCTAAGAAAGGCAGCACCGACTTCATCGAAGACAGCGAAGAAAACGCCCTGAACGGCAAATACCCGCTGTCGCGCTTCCTCTACGTTTACGTCAACAAAGCCCCGAACAAGCCTCTGGCCCCGCTGGAAGCTGAGTTCGTGAAGCTGGTTCTGTCGAAGCAGGGCCAGGAAGTTGTCGTGAAAGACGGCTACATCCCACTGCCAGCCAAAGTGGCCGCCAAGGCCCTGGCTGACCTGGGTCTGAAAGAAGGCAAATAAGCCTGCAATACCTGGTGTAGATGCATGCTTTTCTGTGGGAGCGGGCTTGCCCGCGATGCTGGCGACGCGGTGTAGAGT
>NZ_JBOICG010000056.1:0-11492 GCF_050739995.1 Pseudomonas sp.
AGGCTATCCTGAATGCCTTGCCGCCGTTCAGGCGCGAAATTTCTTAAGCCACAGTGGGCGATTTCGCCCACTTCGTGGTCTATCTCAACTATGTCATCAGGCCATTCATCGGCCGTCTGGGAGAACCTTGTTCGTATGATTCGCACGCTGCCCGCCCTTTTTGCCCTGCTGTTCGCCGCGCCCTTGATGGCCGCGCCCGCCGGGCAACAAACGCTGTTCAACTTCGTCCGGCCTGCCGATGTGGTCAAGGTGGCGACCCAGGACGCCAGCCTGCCGCAATACAACGCCGAACAAACCCCCGAAGGCGAAGTGTTGCGCCGTATCACCTTCAACCCGGCGGCCGAACCGAGCCTGGTGCTCAGCCCACAGTCCGGCGTATGGGACTGGTCCCAGAACAGCGCCATGAGCCTGCGTATCCAGAGCGCCATGGACTGGGCGCTGACGCTCTACGTCAAAGTGCAGAGTACGGACGGCAAGACCTTGGTCAGCCGCATCGATCTGCCGGCCGGCCCGGCCCAGACCCTGCTGATCCCGCTGCAAGCCAATTCGCCGCTGAGCCAGGGCATGAAGGCCGGCCCGCCGATGCCGATCAGCGTTGACGGCCAGCGTGTGCTGCTGGCCGCCAGTGCGGGGGAAGTCGACCGCAGCCAGGTGGCGTCGGTGACCTTGTCGATGATCAAGCCCAATGCGGCCCAAAGCATTTTGCTGGAACGCTTTGGCGTGCAGGACAGCGAACCGGTGCTGAAGGCGGTCTACAGTGACCTGGTGGATGCTTATGGCCAGTCCACTCGTGCACGCTGGCCGGAAAAGGTCGGCAGCGACGAGCAGCTCAAGGCCGCTGCCGCCAAGGAGCAACAGCAACTCAAGGTTTGGCTGGCTGAACGTGACAAATCGTCCCTGGATCAATATGGCGGCTGGAACAAAGGCCCTGCATTCGACGCCAGTGGCTTTTTCCGCACGGAGAAACGCGATGGACGCTGGTATCTGGTGACGCCGGAAGGCCACCCGTTCTACTCCTTGGGCGTCAATACCGTCGCGCCGGATAATAGCCAGACCTACGTGGCCGGTCGTGAGTGGATGTTTGCGGCCTTACCCAAGGCCGGTGAGTCCTTCGACAAGTACTACGGCAGCGGCGATAACCGCACCGGCAACGGTGCAGGTGAAGGCCGCAGCTTCGGCGCCGGGCGTTGGTACGATTTCTATGGTGCCAACCTGCAACGCACCTATGGCACCGAAGGTTTCGACCAGGAACGCTGGGTCAGCCATACCCTTGATCGCCTGCAAGCCTGGGGCTTCAACACCGTAGGTAACTGGAGCGATCCGGGCCTGGCCAACGCTGACCGTGTACCTTACACCTTGCCGCTGTCGATCGTCGGCGATTACGCCAGCATCAGTACCGGCACCGACTGGTGGGGCGGCATGCCCGACCCGTTCGACCCACGTTTTGCCATGGCCACCGAACGCGCCGTAGCCATTGCCACCCGTGATCATCGTGATGACCCATGGTTGATCGGCTACTTCGCGGACAACGAGCTGGCCTGGGCCGGTCCGGGGGATGATCCGCAGTCCCGTTACGCGCTGGCCTACGGCACGTTGCGCATGACCACTGATGTACCGGCCAAGCGCGCGTTCCTCAAGCAACTGCGCGACAAGTACCGCAACGAAGAGGGACTTTCGAGAGCCTGGGGCATCCACTTGTCCGGATGGGAGCTGATGGAAGACCCAGGTTTCGTGCCGCCGATGCCGACCCCTGAGCATCCGGAAATCGAAGCGGACTTCAAATATTTCCAGAAGACCTTCGCCGATGCCTACTTCAAGACCATTTCCGACTCGCTGAAATGGCACGCACCCAACCAGTTGCTGCTGGGCGGCCGTTATGCCGTGAGCACCCCTGAAGCCGTGGCGTCCTGCGCCCAGTATTGCGATGTGCTGAGTTTCAATATGTACACCCTCAAGCCTCAGGACGGTTACGACTTCGCCGCTTTGCGCGCGTTGGACAAGCCGGTATTGATCACTGAGTTCAACTTCGGCTCGGCGGACCGTGGCCCGTTCTGGGGCGGTGTAACGCAGCTGGCCAAGGAGGAAGACCGCGGCGCGGCGTACAGCAACTTCCTCAAACAGGCCATGACCGAGCCGTCGATTGTCGGTGTGCATTGGTTCCAGTACCTGGACCAGCCGGTGACCGGCCGCTTGCTGGACGGCGAGAACGGCCATTTTGGCCTTGTTGGCATCACCGATGTGCCGTTCCAGGGGTTTGTCGAGAGTGTGCGTAAGAGCAACCTGGTGACTGTCGATCAACTGGGCAAGGAGGCGGCGAAAGCCAAGGCGGCTGGCGCGGTGCGTGAACATGAAGGCGGCAAGGCGGGGCACGAGGGCAAAGGTGCAGGGCAGGGCGCCGGGCATGCCGGTGGGCACGCTGGAAATGGCCATTGATTGATCGGTGACGGGTTCACAAAACCCACAATGGCTGGAACAATGTCGGCCACTTTTTACGGTGTTTTCCGAGGGCGCTCAGGTGCAGATTCAGGGTCATTACGAACTTCAGTTCGAAGCAGTACGCGAAGGCTTCGCCGCGTTGTTTGATGACCCGCAGGAACGAGGCGCCGGGCTATGCATCCAGATCGGTGGTGAAACCGTCGTCGACCTGTGGGCCGGCACTGCCGATAAGGACGGGGCCGAGGCCTGGCACAGCGACACCATCGTCAACCTGTTCTCCTGCACCAAGACCTTCACCGCTGTCACGGCCTTGCAACTGGTGGCCGAAGGCAAGCTGACGCTGGATGCTCCCGTGGCCGATTACTGGCCCGAGTTTGCGGCAGCTGGCAAAGAAGCCATTACGCTGCGCCAGTTGCTCTGCCACCAGGCCGGGTTGCCGGCCATCCGTGAAATGCTGCCGATCGAAGCTCTGTACGATTGGAAGTTGATGGTCGACACCCTGGCAGCCGAAGCCCCGTGGTGGACGCCCGGCCAAGGGCATGGCTATGAAGCCATCACCTACGGCTGGCTGGTGGGCGAATTACTGCGTCGTGCCGACGGGCGTGGGCCGGGGGAGTCCATTGTGGCGCGGGTTGCGCGGCCGTTGGGGTTGGACTTCCATGTGGGCTTGGCGGATGAAGAGTTTTATCGTGTCGCCCATGTAGCGCGCAGTAAAGGCAACATGGGTGACGAAGCCGCACAAAGATTGTTGCAAGTAATGATGCGCGAACCAGCGGCAATGACGACCCGTGCATTTGCCAATCCACCGTCTATTCTCACCAGCACTAATAAGCCTGAATGGCGACGCATGCAGCAGCCAGCGGCAAATGGTCACGGTAATGCACGTAGCCTGGCGGGGTTTTATAGCGGTTTGTTGGACGGTAGTTTGCTGGAAAGCGACATGCTCGAACAATTGACCCGTGAACACAGTATCGGGCCGGATAAAACCTTATTGACCCAAACCCGATTCGGCCTGGGTTGCATGTTGGATCAGCCGCAGTTGCCCAATGCTACGTTCGGCCTTGGCCCGCGTGCGTTTGGGCACCCCGGGGCAGGCGGTTCGGTGGGTTTTGCCGACCCGGAACATGATGTAGCGTTCGGTTTTGTGACTAATACACTGGGCCCCTACGTACTTATGGACCCGCGTGCGCAGAAGTTGGTCGGAATATTGGCCGGTTGTCTGTAAATCGCTTGCTGTTTCACAATTTTTTGTTACAAAGGCACGTATAAGAAGACGCTGAACGAAATGATGTAACTTTAATGTTCTTTAAGCGTCTGTTTAACGGGTCATCCAGACCATCCGGTTTTTTTTCTCATTTTGTGGATATCTCATGTTATCGAACAAGTCCTTGGCACTGGCGCTGTGCCTCACTATTACTGGCTGCGCACAAACTCCACAAAATGATGCCGAAGGTGGGCATTGGTGGTCATTTGGATCTGACAAGGCTGCTACCAAGGAGGCAGTGACCCAAACCGACGCCAAACCGGATGCCAAGCCTGCCCCGGGCGCCAAGCCTTCCGCTCCTGTAGCTGCCGCCGCTGCTCCAGCGCCGGCTCCGGTAGCCAAGGCCGACACCGGCTCCAGCTGGTGGCCGTTCTCCTCCAAAAGCGCCGACGAAAAGGCCGCCGACGCCAAGGCCGACCTGAAAGCCGACCTCAAGGCTGCCACTCCGGCAGCCACTGCGCCTGCTGTCGCCAAGACCGACACGGAAGCTCACTGGTGGTGGCCGTTCGATAGCAAGCCAAAACCCCTGTCCAAGGTCGACGTGACCAACGTGCCGATGCCGGACCCGAAAATCACCCAAGCCTGGCTTGACGACTACGAGCCGCGCCTGCGCACCGCGATCAAGGACAGCAACCTGCAACTTGAGCGTCGCGACAACGTGTTGGTAATCATTGCGCCGGTGGACGGTTCCTACAACCCGAAACGCCCGGCCATGTTGCTGCCGGTGACCCTGGGCCCATTCACCCGTGTGGCCAAGGCCGTTGAAGGTGACCCGAAAACTGCCGTGCTGGTACTGGGCCACGTCGATACCAATGGTGCCGAACCGCAAAGCCAGGCCCTGACCAAGGAGCGTGCACAGTCCATCGCTTCGATTTTCAGCCTCAGCGGCTTGAAGCAAGACCGCCTGATGCTGCGCGGTATGGGCGACCTGATGCCACGTGCCGCCAACGACAGCAACCAGGGTCGTGCCCTGAACCGTCGTATGGAAATCATGTTCACCCAGCGCACCACCATGCTGGCCTTGCTGAGCAAGTACAACTCGGCTAACCCGCCGAAGGCTGAAATGATCGCTGTGCAGGACGTTCCGGCGCCAGTTGCTCCAGTCACCAAGAAAGCTGCTCCGGCGAAAAAGGCTCCGGCCAAGAAAACCGCTGCCAAGCCCGCCGCCAAGAAAGCTGCTGCCAAGCCGGCTGCGAAAAAGGCTGCTCCAGCCAAAGCCGCAGCGCCTGTTTCGAACGAGCAGGCAAAAAACTGATTCGGTGAACCAGAAGGATAAAGCCGCATGACCCAGGCACTGGCGGATATGCGCCGTGACTACACACGGGACGGTTTGAGTGAGGCCCAGGCCCCAGACGAACCGTTTACCTTGTTCCACCAGTGGTTTGCTGATGCGGTGAAAACCGAGCAGCCCCCGGTGGAGGCCAATGCCATGACCTTGGCCACGGTTGACCAGGACGGTCGGCCGCACTGTCGCATCTTGTTGCTCAAGGGCCTGGATGCGCAGGGTTTTACCTTCTTCACCAACTATCAGAGCGCCAAGGGTGAACAACTCGCGGCGCGGCCGTTCGCGGCCATGACCTTCTTCTGGCCGACCCTGGAGCGCCAGGTGCGCATCGAAGGGCGGGTGGTGAAGGTCACGCCGCAAGAGTCGGATGCCTATTATCAGGTTCGCCCGTTGGGCAGCCGCCTGGGGGCTTGGGCGTCCCCGCAGAGCAAGATCATTCGCGACCGTGAAGAACTGCAAGACTTGCTCAAGGCCACTGAGCAGCGTTTCAGCGACAGCCAGCCCGATTGCCCTGAGCATTGGGGTGGTTACCGTTTACTGCCGGAGCGCATCGAGTTCTGGCAAGGCCGCGCCAGCCGCTTGCATGACCGCCTGAACTATCGCCTGCAAGGAGCCGACTGGGTCCGCGAGCGCCTGGCTCCCTGAGTTACCCCTTTCTGATTGTTGCCTGTCACGCTGAAGCCTCGGTTCAAGAGGCTTCAGGTGTTTTTGGCTGCGCACTACACTGATGAGCGCGTCCATGACATCCTCTGGAGCGTGGTAAGTGCTACCATTCGTCGAGTTTTCTGGTACTGGCAGTCTGTACTAGGGCTGAATGAAAGCAATTTTCTGCCGGGCTTGCCGTGACAGGTGTCGAGCCGCAGCGTTTAATGGAGCCCTGTCCTTTGGAGTTGATGCTATGCGTAAGTCCGTTTTACTAGTTGCCTGCTTTACCACCCTGTCGTTGCTGTTGGGTGGCTGCGCCTCGAGTCTGACCGGCGACTCGTACTCCCGTGATGACGCGCGTCGTGTACAGACCGTTCGCATGGGCACCATTGAATCCCTGCGTCCGGTGAAAATCGAAGGCACCAAGACCCCAATCGGCAGCGTTGCCGGTGCCGTGGTTGGTGGTGTTGGCGGCAGTGCTATCGGCGGTGGCCGTGGCAGTATCGTAACGGGTGTTATCGGTGCTGTTGCCGGTGGCCTGCTGGGCTCCGCTGCCGAAGAAGGCCTGACCCGCACCCAGGGCGTCGAAATTACCGTTCGTGAAGACGATGGCAGCATGCGCGCCTACGTTCAGGCCGTTGACCCGAATGAAATCTTCCGCATTGGTCAACGCGTGCGCATCATGAGTGTTAACGGTCAAAGCCGCGTTTCTCAGTAAGCGTCGGTTGTAGAAACACAAAACCCCAACCGGGTGACCGGTTGGGGTTTTTGTTTCTTGATGCGGGATTTTTTATGAGAGAAACGTTTAATCGTGAGGCTTTTCGTAAATTACGAAAAAGCAGGTAATAAAAAACCGCCTTAGTAGGGCGGTTTTTTATTGCGAATCAGCTTTTAAGCTGGACTCGCATGCTCATAGGACGCGATGACATGAGCGAAATCCTACCGTCGCTCAAAGTGTCGTGCAAGGTTCGATGACGAGTGGCAGCCAGCGTTTATGAGTCTTTTTGTGTCGGTTGTCTGCAAAAAACGGAAATAAATCTGAAGGCCTTCCAACGGTACTCTATTGCGTTTTGTCACACGTTCGATCGGATGCTCAGTTAGTATCGATGCCGTTCCACACTCGTTATTTTTTGCAGGTCGGTTGGGTCAGTGACCAAGTTTTGGACCCGCCGCCACGGGCTAGTAATCCGTGCCGGATTTATGCGGAAGGCCCATCAACCCAGCCACCTCAGAGGACGCGGTGACAGCATCCGAAGGCTCACATGTTCCGGTAAGTGTGCTGGAGGTTAGGCCCAACTTACGGAGGGCCGAGTATGTCGAAGTTTGCACGACGTACGTGGAACCTCGTAGTGAACTGCCTGCGTGCTTATCACGTATGGAAGTTTCTGCGGGACAGCTTTGATGACCGATAAGGTCTGAGAAGTGGAGCCGCCTCGGTTTAGACCGAGGCGGCTTTTTGGTTTTCTGGGCCGAGCGCTCAAACCTGAAAGTGCTTCACCAGCGTATTCAACTCGTGCGCCAGGCTGGCGAGGGATTGCGAAGCGCTGGTGGTTTGGGTCGAACCTTCTGCGGACTGAATCGACAATTGCTGGATGTTCAGCAAATTGCGATCAACCGCTCGGGCAACGTCAGCCTGCTCGGCGGCTGCGGTGGTGATGACCAGGTTTCGGTCGTTGATCTCATTGTTGGCCGTCAGGATATCTGCCAGCGCCTGTTGTGCCAGTTCGGCCAGCGCGAGGGTTTGCTGGGTCATGCTGCTGCTGTCGAGCATGGTATGCACAGTGCTGGCCGTGTTGGACTGAATACTGCCGATCATGTGTTCGATTTCCTGGGTCGATTGAGCCGTGCGGTGGGCCAGGGCGCGAACCTCGTCGGCGACCACTGCAAACCCACGGCCAGCCTCGCCCGCGCGAGCGGCTTCGATTGCCGCGTTCAGTGCCAGCAGGTTGGTTTGCTCGGCGATGGTACGGATAACGTCCAGTACCTTGCCAATGTCCTTGGCCTGTTCGGCCAGGCTGCCCACCTGCTTGGAACTGACTTCAACGCCACGGGTCAGGGCCTGGATGGCATTCAGTGCTTCGACCATGCGCTGCTGGCCTTTCAAGGCGATGCTGCGCGACTCTTGGGAGAGGTCGGAGGTTGAAGCCGCGTTTCTCGCGACCTCCTCAATAGCGGTGGTCATCTCGGTGACGGCGGTGGCGGCCTGTTCGATTTCGCCATGTTGCTGCTGCAAGTCCCGGCTGCCCTCGGCGGTCACGGCATTGAGTTGTTCGGCGGCGGCGGCAAGTTGGCTGGATGAACCGGTGATTTGTCGCAGGGTCTGCACCAGGTTGTCACGCATGGTTTCCTGCGCCCTGAGCAGGCGCGTGGCCTCGTCATTGCCCGTCGGGTTGATGGGGTGGGTGAGATCGCCTTTGGCGATGGTTTCGGCTACCTGCACCGCTTCATTGATCGGGCCGGTAATGCTTCGGGTCAGCAACCAAGCCACCAGCACGGTGCCACCACTCACCAGCAGGATGACGAGCGCGATACCTTTCACGGCATGCTGATAAGCGCCTACGGAGGTCAGGCCAGCTTGTTCCGCACCTTTGTTGGCGAGGTCGATCAGTTGGTCGAAGTTCTTGGTCATGTGCTCGTAGCTTTCTCGGATGCTGTTGAGAAAGTCGCGGGCGCCGGCTTTGTCGCCCGAGCGTGAGCGCTTGAGCATTTCGGTGTGGTTTTTCGCGTACTCATCCAGGCTTTGGTTGAAAACGTCGAGGCGGGATTTTTCCTCGGGGGTGCTCAGCAGCGCTGCGTATTGCGCCAACTGCTCCTTGACGGCTTTCAGGCGCCCAGCGGATTTGTCTTCGTAGGTCTGCATGTCGGCATCGCTTGAGGACAGGATGTGCGCCATTTCCCCCAGGCGAAACCGGTCGAGCGAAGCGTTGGCCAGGGCCAGCAGCCTGACGCGTTGTAGCCAGTTGTTCTGTATGTCGGCAGCCTGGGCCTGCACTTCACCGATCTGCTTGAGGGCGAACAGGCCGAGAAACACACTCAGTGATGCAATAGCGGCGAAGCCGATGAAGGCCCTGGCTGCGATTCTTATATTTCTCAGGAACATGGGATTGTCGCTCGGGCTGGAAATGCGTTGGGAAGCACGGTCGGGCGGGTGTTCCAGACGGGAACAATCGGATCGCCACACTCGTTGATCGGCGAAAATCCGAAAGTCTTTAGGGTGTACAGACGGATTACCGGCCTGGGGCTGGAGGCGGAAAAAGAAAAACCCCAACCGGATGCCCGGTTGGGGTTTTCAGGTGTTTCAGATGCGGTCAGGCTTTCTTGCGACTGGCCATCGCTGTTACCGCATAGCCGATGCAGGCCGCCAGGATTGATCCGGTCAGAATCCCCATTCGGTCTTCACCCGCAAACTCACTGGCGCCCGGCACAAACGCCAGGGAGCCGACGAACAGGCTCATGGTAAAGCCGATACCGCACAGGATCGCCACACCGAACACCTGGCCCCAGTTGGCGCCGCTGGGCAGGGCCGCGAGGCCGGTCTTGACGGCGAGCCAGGTGAGGCCGAACACGCCGACGGTCTTGCCGATCAGCAAGCCTGCTGCAATACCCATGGGGACGTGGTGGGTGAAGCTGTCCAAGCTGACGCCGGTCAAGGACACCCCGGCATTGGCAAACGCGAACAGCGGCAGGATGCCGTAGGCGACCCACGGATGCAGGGCATGTTCCAGGGTGAGCAGCGGCGAAGGCTCGGCATTCTTGGTGCGCATCGGAATGCAGAAGGCCAGGGTCACGCCGGCCAGCGTGGCATGCACGCCACTCTTGAGCACGCATACCCATAGGATCAGACCGACGATCAGGTACGGCCCAAGCTTGATCACACCCAGCCGGTTCATCGCGATCAAGGCAATCAGGCAGGCGCCTGCACCCGCCAGGGAGGCGCCGGAGAGGTCCGCAGAGTAGAACAACGCGATGACGATGATTGCACCGAGGTCATCAATGATGGCCAAGGTCATCAGGAACAGCTTCAGTGACACCGGCACACGTTTGCCCAGTAGCGCGAGCACGCCCAGTGCGAAAGCGATGTCGGTGGCCATGGGGATCGCCCAGCCGGACATGGCGGTGGGGTAGTCCTTGTTGATCGCCCAATAGATCAGCGCTGGCACCACCATGCCGCCAATGGCTGCCGCACCGGGCAACACCACTTGCGACGGCTTGGACAGGTGACCGTCGAGGAGCTCTCGCTTCACTTCCAGGCCGATCAGCAGGAAGAACAGGGCCATCAGGCCGTCGTTGATCCACAGCAGGGCGGGCTTGGCGATTTTGAGTGCGCCAATCTGTGCCACTACCGGTACTTCGAGAAAGGCGTTGTATAGGTGTGACAACGGTGAGTTGTTGATGATCAGCGCCAAAGCGGCAGCAGCGATCAACAATAGACCACTGGCGGCTTCCAGCTGGAAGAAACGGGTGAAAGTGCTACGCAGAGGCAAGGGATGCTCTCCAATTCAAGTTCAATAGGTGGGTACCCTAACCCGTACCGTTAGTTGTTAAAACAAAAGTTATATTCTTATTTGTTATAAGCAGTGGTCAGGATCGGTAATGCGCCAAAGCCTAGCAATTGTGTGTCTAATTGAGTCGCCACTGTATCTGTGTGCAGTGTAGGAAACCCCCTAGAATTCGGGCTGAAACCTTTAGAGACCCACCTTATGAGCGACCACCGTACCTGGGCCCGCGAAGCCATACGTATCATTGAAGCGGACTTCCAGCGTAGCGCCGACACGCACCTGATCCCTTTGCCATTACCGGGGTTGCCGGGTATCGAGTTGTACTTCAAGGATGAGTCCAGCCACCCCACGGGTAGCCTGAAGCACCGGCTGGCTCGCTCGCTGTTCCTGTATGCGCTGTGTAATGGCTGGCTCAAGCCGGGTGCGCCGGTGATTGAGGCCTCCAGCGGTTCGACGGCGATTTCGGAAGCCTACTTTGCCCGTTTGCTCGGCCTGCCGTTTATTGCAGTCATGCCAGCCACTACGTCCCAGGAAAAGATCGCCCAGATCGCCTTCTATGGCGGCAAGAGCCATCTGGTACAGGACCCGACGCAGATCTACGCCGAATCCGAACGTTTGGCGCGGGAGAGTGGCGGTCACTTCATGGACCAGTTCACCTACGCCGAGCGAGCTACGGACTGGCGGGCGAACAACAACATCGCCGAATCGATTTTCCAACAGATGCGCTTCGAACATTACCCCGAACCGAGCTGGTTGATTTCCAGCCCTGGCACCGGCGGTACCACCGCGACCCTGGGCCGCTATGTGCGTTACCGTCAACATTGCACGCGCGTGCTGTGCGCCGATGCCGAACGCTCGGTGTTCTTCGATTTCTATCAGAGTGGCGATGCCAGCTTGCGCCTGGACTGTGGTTCAAGGATCGAGGGAATTGGTCGGCCGCGGGTCGAGGCGTCGTTTTTGCCCAAGGTGATTGATGCAATGGTCAAGGTGCCGGATGCGTTGTCGTTGGCGGCCATGCATTACCTGGCCGAGCGTTTGGGGCGGCGGGTTGGCGGCTCCAGCGGGACCAATCTGGTGGGTGCACTGGTGGCGGCGCAGCAGATGAAAGCGGCGGGAGAGTCGGGGTCGATCGTGGCGATCTTGTGCGATGGTGGTGAGCGGTATGCCACTACCTATTACGATCAGGCTTGGCTTAACGCCCAGGGATATGAGTTGAGCGGTTTGATTGCGGCTGTTGCGGCCAGTGTGGAGCGAGGCGAACCGTTGCCGGACAGCATCCTGCGCGCCAACATCTGACACAACACAAGCCAAATGTGGGAGGGGGCTTGCCCCCGATAGCTGGGTACCAGTCACTGTATATGGC
>NZ_JBOICG010000057.1:0-12693 GCF_050739995.1 Pseudomonas sp.
CCGCTTTCGCGAGCAAGCCCGCTCCCACATTTGGACTGTGTTTGGCAGTGATTTTTCAGGGTAGTTCGAGACCGCCGGCAGCCTTGTGCAATGCCCGCAGATGCTCGCCCATCTGCTTGAGGTTGGCTTCGCAGGCGGCAATCTCGGCGGCGCGGGAAGGGTCCAGTAGCGCCCTCACCTCTTTATCCAGGTCACCGGTCAACGACTGCAGTTGCTTCTGGCGCTCGGCGCTTTCCGACTCCAAGAGCTTGGCTTCCGACGGTTGCGGCAGGCCGTAGCCGCCGCTGCCCAGCAGTTCCGCCGGGCGGCTGAGGAAGCCACTGTTGGCGAGGATTTGCTGCAAGGTGTTGTTGGCTTTTTCCATGCCGCCGTTTTTCAGCTCGCGGGCGCTGAGGTAGCGTTGCTTGACTTCGTCCTGAGCCAGCATCAGCTGCTTGCGATAGCTGGCTTGTTCCAGCAGCAGCAACGCAGCGCTGGTGCGCAAGTCGGCCTGGCTGAACCACTGGCGCCGCTCGGCGGCACTGAGGGACAGCCAATCTTCGACTTGGGTCTGCTTGATCGGCAGGCGCTTGCGCAACACATCGAACATGGCCTGGTAGCGCTCGCGGAACGAGTCGAAGTGATAACCCAGGCGTAACGCCTCGCGCTTGTCGTTGAGTACGCTGGTGTCGGCCAGGCCGCGGGCGCTGAGGACTTCCAGCAAGCCGTTGGGGGTGATGTTGTCCAGACCGGTCAGCTGTGGGTTGGCACTGCCGCTACGCAACAGTTTCAGGCTTTCCACCGCACAGTTGTTGGAAATGAAGAAGTAGTTGCCGTCGTAGCTCCAGTGCATTTCGGCGGCGTGTTCGACGGTGTCGTTGATTTCCTGGCGGTTGAGCTTCAACGGCACCGAGGCGAGACCGCGCAGCTCCGTCTTGGTGTATTCATCGATCACTTGGGCCAGCGGCAGTACGAACAACCGCGATGGGTACTTGCCGACCAGGCCATCCCAGCTCGACAGCTGTACGTCACCGACGAAGGCTCGATAGGACAGCACCAGGTGCTGGTCCAGGTCCAGGCGACAATCCGGGCCACGCGGGCGTCCGGGCGCACAGATCACCAGGCGCAACATGCTGTGACCCCAGCGGCTCACCAGGTTCTGGTTGGCTTCGGCCAGCAAGTAGTCGATTTCGTAGACGCGCTCGGGGTCGATCTGACCCAGCGGCGTCTTGGCGAAGTCGTTGCCGGCATTCAGGAACGCGTAGGTCTTGGCGCAGGTGTCCTGCTCAGGCGGCGCCCAGTCGAAGTGGTCCCTGTAGTAACGGAACAGCGCGGGGCGGCGGCAGGCATAGCTGGGATCGAGGAGGAAATACTCCATGTTGACCGCCACGAACTCCAGCGGGCTGGTGGTTTCGTAGATATCCGGGCTGCGGGCAACCTGATGGTTGTGCTGCTCGCGTTCGCCACGGCGGCCGACGTATTGCGGCCAGCCGGCAAGGTCCAGCAGGCGTGGGTCGTCGCTGAGGGTAAAGCGGCGGTCATTCTGGCCACGGCACTGATCGGGCAGGCCGATCAGGCCGGTGATGTTGTTCTGGCGGCTGCAGCGATTGATCAGCGCGCGATCGTCTTTGGACCACAGGCGTGCGCGGTCATAGATGTGGGTCAGTTCATGCAGCACGGTGGCGAGCATTTCGCGGCGCACGGTGCCGTGGGGGCGATTGGTTTTCTGGGTGGCGGCACTGCCGTCGGTCAGGCTGGCGAGCAGGTTGCGATTGAGGTCCAGCTCGGACACCAGAGAGGCTTGGCCGTAGGCATTCTCGGGCATCTTGTCGGTCCAGCCGACATCGATGCGCCGGTCCAACTGCTCGACAAAGCGCGGCGGCAAGGAGCGCATCGCTTCATCGAGCAACGCCTGGCTGGCCTGCTGTTCGGCCGGGCTCAAACCCTCGGTTATGAGCCGCAGCTGCAGGCTGGCCTGGGCGGTACCTGTACAGAGCAGCACAGCAGCCCCGGCCAATAGCCAGGCGACGACGCGCCTCACAGTGCGAGGATGGCTTCGGCGAGGGTCTGGTCACTGGCATCGCGAGCTTCCGGCACGCGGGTTCGCAGGGTGTCGAACGCGGCTTCCAGCTGTGCGCCACGGATCTCGCCATTGGAGGCGACGAAGCTGGCGGCGTCATCGTGGGCTTCACGCACGATTTTGGAGTCGCGGATGGAGGTGGTGGTGTCCGAGGTGAAATCAATGGTGCGGGCCGAAGCACGTACGATGATGTTACTGGTGGCCTTCAGGGTTTGCGCGTGGGCGACATCGGTCAACAACAGCAGGCCGAGAGCGGCGGCGATCAGCGGGCTACGCATGGAATAACTCCAGAATACAAAGATGACTATTGGACGAGAATTGCTTGCGCCAGTTCAAGGTCGCTGGCGTTAAGTTTTGGCTGGGTGCGGCGCAGGTAATCCAGCGCGGATTCCAGTCGGGCGCCTCGCCATTGGCCGTCTGTGGCTATAAAAGCGGCGGCGTCATCCTGGGCGGCCAATACCAACTTTCTGTCAAAGGGTGCTGATGTCACTTTGCTGGTGGCATAGGCACTGATGACGGTGCTCTGGGTGGACACGTCAAAGGCCGAAGCCAATGGCGACCAGCAGGCGGAAAACAACACAGGAACCAACAACAGGCGGTATGAAAAAACCATGGGACTCGACAACTGAAAGCGAGCGCCAAGGCTAGCGCAATGCCCGGGCGAGAGCCAGCGCCGAGGCACCCGGGAGCAGCTGGCGCTCCCTGTGTGTCAGCTGTGATCAGATCGCCAGGATTGCCTGGGCCAACTGGGTATCAGTCGCTGCGTTCAGTTGTGGTGCTTGTTGGCGGATGTGCGCCAGGGCGCTTTCCAGCTTCACGCCACGGATGGCACCTTCACTGGCAACGAAGCTGGCAGCGTCATCACGGGCGGCCTGTACCACCTTGTGGTCACGCAAGGAGGACGTGGCATCGGAGCTGGCATCGGAAGTGGCTTTGAGTGCGCCGACGATCGAGTCGGTGGTGATGATCAGGCTGCTCGCGTTGGCGTTGGCAGCGATGGCCAACAGGGCTGCAGCACTCAGCAGGCGAAGACGGGACATGGGATAACTCCTGTAGATAAACAAAGAATGCGGCGCAGAGCGGCCACTGTGAAACGGACATTGGTGCTATTGGGCATCAGACGCACGTTCTACAAGGTTCGCCACGTAGCGTGTGGATATTAAGCCGCCGTTTGTCCATTCGGAAGACTGGAATTTAATTGTACTGGTTGTATTTTGTTTTTATAGAACTGTTATGGTCAGTGCAAATGCGGCCATTCAATGCCCTATTCCAGAAACAACAAAGCCCGCCCCGGGTTTCCCGGAGCGGGCTTTGTTTTGACAAATCAGGGTGCTGGCGGTTGGACCCGGTGGGTCAGGGCCAGCGGGCGCTCATTAGCGCCAGAACGGCTTGCTCAGCTCTTCGTAGCGTTGAGCTTCGCTGATACCGGCGTCAGCCAGCAGACGCGAATCCAGGCGAGCCAGTTGGTGGCGGCTGGAGATGCGGCGCTGCCACAACATCAGGTTGGCGAGAACGCGCAAAGGCAGGGAAGCCTGGGTGTTTACAGCTTTTTCTTCGAAGAACAGTTCGGAACTGAGTGTACGTTCCATGATGACATCCTTCCGCTTGTGGCGGGATTAGGTAGTGGTTTAACTGATGCCAATGATCCTCCTCCCGCGCAAGACTCTCTAGATACAGTTCACCTGTATTGTGAGAGGCCAGTTAACTGTTTATAGGGGCTGTACTGTACGGAAATGGGGCAACTGTACCTGTCCGCACTGAAATAGTGCGAAATAGGCATTTTCGATGAAGGGAGTGGGAATATACGGTAGGAAAAGACCGGTACAGCAGTACAGTTTTTTACAGATATGGCCGTTAGGGTTTCGAGCTGATGAAACTGTGTTTGCATCAGCTCGATCCCGTATCCATCAAGCCTTGAGCATATGCCCGGTTTCTTCCAGGTTGATGTGCCAACTCAGTGCTTCGCGCAGGATGTGTGGGGTATGCCCGCCGATGGCACAGGCCGCGTCGAAGTAACGATTGAGCGCATCGCGGTAGGTCGGGTGCACACAGTTGTCGATGATCACGCGGGCTCGCTCCCGCGGCGCCAGGCCACGCAGATCGGCCAGGCCGACTTCGGTCACCAGGATGTCGACGTCATGCTCGGTATGGTCCACATGGCTGACCATCGGCACCACGCTGGAAATTGCACCGCCCTTGGCAATCGACTTGGTCACGAAGATGGCCAAGTGCGCGTTGCGGGCGAAGTCCCCGGAGCCGCCAATGCCGTTCATCATCCGCGTGCCGCAGACATGGGTGGAGTTGACGTTGCCGTAGATGTCGAATTCCAGGGCGGTGTTGATGCCGATAATGCCCAGGCGACGCACTACTTCCGGGTGGTTGGAGATCTCCTGCGGGCGAAGTACCAGCTTGTCCTTATAGTGTTCCAGGTTGCCGAACACATCGGCGTTGCGTCGCTCCGACAGCGTGATCGAGCTGCCGGATGCAAAACTCAGCTTGCCGGCGTCGATCAGGTCGAAGGTCGAGTCCTGCAACACTTCCGAGTACATGGTCAGGTCTTCGAACGGCGACTCGATCAGGCCGCACATCACTGCGTTGGCGATATTGCCGATGCCGGCTTGCAGCGGGCCAAGCTTATTGGTCATGCGGCCAGCGTCCACTTCCTGCTTGAGGAAGTTGATCAGGTGATTGGCGATGCCTTGGGTGTCGCTGTCAGGTGGCGTCACTGTAGAAGCTGAGTCGGCCTGGTTGGTGATCACGATGGCGACGATTTTTTCCGGTGGGATCGGAATTGCGGTGCTGCCAATGCGGTCGTCCACTTTGACCAGCGGGATCGGCGTGCGCGTCGGCCGGTAAGTCGGGATATAGATGTCGTGCAACCCTTCCAGGTTCGGGTTGTGCGCCAGGTTGATCTCGACGATGACCTGCTTGGCGAAAATCGCGAAGCTGGCCGAGTTGCCTACGGAAGTGGTGGGCACAATATGCCCTTGCTCAGTAATCGCCACGGCTTCGATCACCGCGATGTCTGGCAACTTGAGCTGGTTGTTGCGCAGTTGCTCGACGGTTTCCGACAAATGCTGGTCGATAAACATCACTTCGCCGGCGTTAATCGCCTTGCGTAGGGTGCTGTCGACCTGGAATGGCATGCGCCGGGACAGCACGCCGGCTTCGGTCAGTTGCTTGTCCAGGTCGTTGCCCAGGCTGGCGCCGGTCATCAGGGTGATTTTCAGGGGGGAGGTCTTGGCGCGTTCCGCCAGGGCATGGGGGACAGCCTTGGCTTCACCGGCACGGGTGAAGCCGCTCATGCCGACGGTCATGCCGTCCTCGATCAGTGCGGCGGCGTCGGCCGGGCTCATGACCTTATTCAACAGCGAAGGCAAGCGGATACGATCACGGTACATGAATTGTTATCTCAGGCTACGGAAGCAAGGTGCGCAGTTTAGTGATTTCAAAAAAATTCGGCCCGCTACCATGGTCGAATGCCGGGTAGCGATTTAGAGCCTTTGGTCGGGTTTCATCGCACCAATAAAAAACCCCAGCCTACTGGAGGCCAGGGTTTTGGGTATTGCGCTGGCGCAGTGTTATTCGACGGCCTTGACCATGTCTTCGATGACTTTCTTGGCGTCGCCGAAGACCATCATGGTCTTGTCCAGGTAGAACAACTCGTTGTCCAAGCCTGCGTAGCCGCTGGCCATCGAGCGCTTGTTGACGATGATGGTCTTGGCCTTGAACGCTTCGAGGATCGGCATGCCGGCAATCGGTGAGTTCGGATCGTTCTTGGCGGCCGGGTTGACCACGTCGTTGGCACCCAATACCAACACCACATCGGCCTGGCCGAATTCGGAGTTGATGTCTTCCATCTCGAACACTTGGTCGTAAGGCACTTCGGCCTCGGCCAGCAGTACGTTCATATGCCCGGGCATACGGCCAGCGACTGGGTGGATCGCGTACTTCACAGTGACGCCGTGGTGGGTCAGCTTCTCGGTCAGTTCCTTGAGCGCATGTTGCGCTCGGGCTACCGCGAGGCCGTAACCCGGCACAATGATCACGGTGTCGGCGTTGGTCAGCAGGAACGTCGCATCGTCGGCCGAGCCGGACTTCACTGGGCGCGCTTCTTTAGAGCCGGTCGCCGCTGCGGCATCCGCTGTATTGCCGAAACCGCCGAGCAGTACATTAAAGAAAGAACGGTTCATCGCCTTGCACATGATGTACGACAGGATCGCACCGCTGGAGCCCACCAGGGAGCCGGCAATGATCAGCATCGAGTTGTTCAGCGAGAAGCCAATCCCCGCTGCTGCCCAGCCGGAATAGCTGTTGAGCATCGACACCACGACGGGCATGTCGGCGCCGCCAATCGGGATGATGATCAGCACGCCCAGCACGAACGCCAGGGCCAGCATCAGCGCGAAAGCGGTGAGGTTACCGGTGAACATGAACGCCAGGCCCAGACCGAGGGTGGCCAGGCCGAGCACCAGGTTGAGCTTATGCTGGCCGCCAAACTGTACCGGTGCGCCTTGGAACAGGCGGAACTTGTACTTGCCGGACAGCTTGCCGAATGCAATCACCGAACCGGAGAAGGTAATTGCACCGATGGCTGCGCCGAGGAACAGCTCCAGGCGGTTGCCGGCAGGGATCGAGTCGCCCAGGTGTTTGACGATGCCCAGGGATTGCGGCTCGACCACGGCGGCAATGGCGATGAACACTGCTGCCAGGCCGATCATGCTGTGCATGAACGCCACCAGCTCCGGCATCTTGGTCATTTCTACGCGTTTTGCCATGATCGAACCGGCGGTGCCGCCGATCAGCAGGCCGACAATCACGTAGCCGATACCGGCAGTAGCGAGTTCAGCGCCGAGCTTATAGATGAGGCCCACGGTGGTCAGCACCGCGAGCGCCATGCCGAGCATGCCGAACAGGTTGCCGCGTCGCGAGGTGGTTGGGTGCGACAGGCCTTTGAGGGCCTGGATAAAACAGATCGACGCGATCAGGTAGAGCGTCGTGACGAGGTTCATGCTCATTACTTCGGCGCCTCTTCTTTTACTTTCGGGGCTTTCTTCTTGAACATCTCAAGCATGCGGCGCGTGACCAAAAAGCCACCGAATACATTGACCGCCGCAAGGGCCACGGCCAGGGTGCCCATGGTCTTGCCCAGTGGCGTCACGGTGAGGGCTGCGGCCAGCATGGCGCCGACGATGACAATGGCGGAAATGGCGTTGGTCACGGCCATCAGTGGTGTGTGCAGTGCGGGTGTGACGTTCCAGACCACGTGATAACCGACATAAATGGCCAGCACAAAGATGATCAGGTTGTAGATACCGGGGGAGATAAGCTCTTCCATCGTCTGAATCCCTGCTTAGGCGTTTTTGCGGATGACTTGGCCGTCGCGGCACATGAGGCATGCGGCGACGATGTCGTCTTCGAGGTTGATTTCAAACTGGCCTTCCTTGGTGAAGACCAGCTTCAGGAAGTCCAGCAGGTTGCGCGCATACAGGGCCGAGGCATCGGCGGCGACAGCGCCGGCCAGGTTGGTCGGGCCGCAGATGGTCACGCCATTCTCTACCACGACCTGGTCGGCAACGGTCAGTGGACAGTTGCCGCCTTGAGCCGCGGCGAGGTCGATGACCACCGAGCCGGGCTTCATTTGCGCAACGGTTTCTGCGCTCAGCAGCGTCGGTGCTTTACGGCCGGGAATCAGGGCCGTGGTGATGACGATGTCAGCCTGCTTGGCGCGTTCGTGCACAGCCAGGGCCTGGCGCTGCATCCAGCTGCTCGGCATCGGACGTGCGTAACCGCCGACACCGACGGCGCATTCACGCTCTTCATCGGTTTCGTACGGTACATCGACGAACTTGGCGCCTAGGGATTCGATCTGTTCTTTCACGGCGGGGCGCACGTCGGACGCTTCGATCACCGCACCCAGGCGTTTCGCCGTCGCGATAGCCTGCAGGCCGGCAACGCCAGCACCGAGAATCAGCACGCGAGCAGCCTTGACGGTACCTGCGGCGGTCATCAGCATCGGCATGAAGCGCGGGTAGTGATGAGCGGCGAGCAACACGGCCTTATAGCCGGCAATGTTGGCCTGGGATGACAGCACGTCGAGGCTCTGGGCACGCGAGGTGCGCGGCGCGGCCTCAAGCGCAAAGGCAGTAATGCCCTGCTCTGCCAGCTTGGCGATGGTTTCGTTGCTGAACGGATTGAGCATGCCCACCAATACGGTGCCGCTTTTGATCAGCGTCAGTTCGCTGTCGCTGGGGGCAACCACCTTGAGAATCAGCTCGGCGCCAAATGCATCGTTGGCACTGCCAATGGTTGCGCCTGCCGTTTCATAGGCACTGTCGACGATGCTGGCTTTGACGCCTGCACCGCTTTGTACAGTGACCTTATGGCCCTGGCCGATCAGCTTCTTGATGGTTTCCGGGGTGGCAGCCACCCGCGTTTCACCGGTCTGGGTTTCGAGAGGAACACCAATGTGCACGTCAAATCTCCTGCATGATCTTTTTGCTTTTGATCTTTTTGTAAAAAGGCCAGTGCACCGTGAGTGGCGCATCTGGGGCGGCCGATCAGCACGATCCCGCTGAAATGACAGCGGGGCGCGGCATTTTGCAGGCGAACTTTACGGCCTTCAAGGGATTATGACGGGTGACGAAAAATTAACTACAAGTCACCCTGTGACTGATTGTCGCAATGCTCGAAAATAACCTCTTTAAATACAGGTGTTTAAAGGCTTGCAGAGGTTTATTGAGCCTTTTTCCATCGTTGCCGTGAATGGTCGCGTATTGGTTGGTGATAGTCGCTACAAGCCATGTAAGTCATGGTGTTGAGCTTCATTTTTGATGAATAGGTACAGTCTGTCAAAATGCGACATATACGTATATCTGTAGGTTTTTAATTTATCTGACTACAGGGTCAATAAGCGCAGTTTAGGCTTTTAAATACTGGGGCTGTAGCGTTGCGATTGATCGATTAACCAGTCCCTGAATGCGTGCAGCGATGCGGATTCTACCTTTCTCTCGGGGATCATCAGGTAGTAGGCCTTCGAACTGCTCAATGCCTCGGGGTTGGCAATCACCAATTGTTTCTCATCAAGCTCGCGTTGGATGAGGAATGGCGGAATCAACGCGATGCCCATGTCATGCATGGCAGCCTGGGACAACATCGAGAATAGCTCGTAACGAGGGCCTGTCATGTCCCGGGGCACGCTCAACTGTTGGGCGTTGAACCATTGGCGCCAGGCGTAGGGGCGAGTGGTTTGCTGCAACAGTGGCAGCTCCGCGATCTCCTGGGGGCTGAAGTGAATACGGGTGCCCAGTAAGCGCGGGCTGCACACGGGAACCGGGTTCTCTCCCATCAGTCGATGGGACTCGGTGCCGGACCAGTCAGCATCGCCAAAGTAGATTGCCGCGTCGAACTCGGTATCGGCAAACAGAAAGGGGCGCGTGCGGTTGGTAAGGTTGACCGTGACTTCCGGGTGCTTGCGTTGAAAGTCCTTAAGCCGGGGGATCAGCCATTGGGTGCCGAAGGTGGGAACTACCGCCAGTTCGATAACGTTGGCGCCCTGCTGTCCCATGACGGACAGAGTGTCGCGCTCCACGGCATCCAGTTGCATGGCGACGCGACGGCTGTAAGACAGCCCCGCTTCCGTCAGCTTGACTCCGCGCCGTGAGCGTCGAAATAGCTCGACACTTAAAAACTCCTCAAGGCTGGCGATCTGTCGACAAATGGCGCCCTGGGTGATGGAAAGCTCATTCGCAGCCTTGGTGAAGCTCTCGTGACGGGCTGCTGCTTCAAAACTGACGAGGGCAGTGGTGCTGGGGATTTTTCTGCGCATGTACGGTGTACTCACTTATAAAGCGCATTTGCGCCATTCTCGAGCATTACGAAGTGAGAAATTAGCACAACCCTATGCGGAAACCTCGTTTGCCCTATGCGTCTGCTCGGCCTAGGCTCCATCCACGACTTCTGATTTCTTCCGCGAGGACTTATTCATGGCTGGCAAGGCAAGCTTCAACTGGATCGATCCACTGCTGCTGGATCAACAGCTCACCGAAGAAGAGCGCATGGTGCGTGACAGTGCTGAGCAATTCGCCCAAGACAAGCTGGCGCCGCGTGTACTCGAAGCTTTCCGTCATGAAAAGACCGACCCTGCGATCTTCCGCGAGATGGGCGAAACCGGCCTGTTGGGGGCGATGATCCCTGAGCAGTACGGTGGCAGTGGCTTGAACTATGTGAGTTATGGGTTGATTGCACGTGAAGTGGAGCGCGTCGACTCCGGCTATCGCTCCATGATGAGTGTGCAGTCGTCACTGGTCATGGTGCCGATCAACGAATTTGGTACTGAGGCGCAGAAGCAGAAGTACCTGCCGAAATTGGCCTCTGGCGAATGGATTGGTTGTTTTGGCCTCACCGAGCCCAACCATGGCTCTGATCCAGGCGCGATGATTACCCGTGCGCGCAAGGTGGATGGTGGCTACAGCCTGACGGGCGCCAAGATGTGGATCACCAACAGCCCTATCGCCGATGTGTTTGTAGTGTGGGGCAAGGACGATGCCGGTGATATCCGTGGGTTTGTCCTGGAGAAGGGATGGAAAGGTCTGAGCGCTCCGGCGATTCACGGCAAGGTTGGGCTGCGCGCTTCCATCACTGGCGAAATCGTCATGGACAACGTGTTTGTGCCGGAAGAGAACATCTTCCCGGATGTGCGCGGCTTGAAAGGGCCTTTCACCTGTCTCAACTCCGCGCGCTACGGTATTTCCTGGGGGGCGTTGGGTGCGGCCGAATTCTGCTGGCATACGGCTCGCCAATACACCCTCGATCGTCAACAGTTCGGCCGCCCGTTGGCGGCGACTCAATTGATCCAGAAGAAGCTGGCTGACATGCAGACCGAGATCACTCTTGCCCTGCAAGGCTGCCTGCGCCTGGGCCGCATGAAGGATGAAGGCACGGCGGCGGTTGAGATTACTTCGATCATGAAGCGCAACTCGTGTGGCAAGTCTCTGGATATCGCGCGTATGGCGCGAGACATGTTGGGTGGTAACGGTATCTCCGATGAGTTCGGGGTTGCGCGTCATCTGGTCAACCTGGAGGTGGTGAATACCTATGAAGGGACTCATGACGTGCATGCCTTGATTCTGGGACGTGCGCAGACCGGCCTTCAGGCGTTCTATTAATAGGAGCACGGCATGGGCGCGCTTTCGCATCTGCGGGTGCTGGATTTATCGCGAGTATTGGCGGGGCCTTGGTCCGGGCAGATTCTTGCGGACCTTGGGGCGGAGGTGATCAAGGTCGAGCGGCCAGGTAGCGGTGACGATACGCGCGCATGGGGGCCGCCCTTCCTCAAGGATACTCATGGCGAGAACACCAGTGAGGCCGCGTATTACCTGTCGGCGAACCGTAACAAGGAGTCGGTGACCATCGACTTCACGCGGCCGGAGGGGCAAAAGCTGGTGCGCGACCTGGCAGCCAAGTCCGACATCCTGATCGAGAATTTCAAGGTGGGTGGGCTGGCGGCGTATGGGCTGGATTATGAGTCGCTCAAGGAGATCAATCCGGAGCTGATCTATTGTTCGATAACGGGCTTTGGTCAGACGGGGCCTTATGCGACGCGTGCGGGCTACGACTTCATGATCCAGGGGTTGGGCGGGCTAATGAGTCTGACCGGTCGACCTGAAGGTGATGATGGGGCTGGGCCTGTGAAGGTTGGCGTGGCGTTGACTGACATTCTCACGGGGCTCTACTCGACCGTGGCAATTCTCGCTGCTTTGGCCCACCGCGATCATGACGGTGGTGGGCAGCATATCGATATGGCTCTGCTGGATGTGCAGGTGGCGTGTCTGGCTAACCAGGCGATGAATTACCTCACGACGGGAGTGTCTCCGAAGCGTCTTGGTAATGCGCATCCGAATATCGTGCCCTACCAGGATTTTCCCACGGCTGATGGTGACTTTATCCTGACGGTGGGTAATGACGGGCAGTTCCGTAAGTTCGCTGAAGTGGCTGGGCAGCCGCAGTGGGCTGATGATTCACGTTTCGCAAGCAATAAGGCGCGGGTGGCCAACCGCGCGGAGCTGATCCCGTTGATTCGTCAGGCTACGGTCTTCAAGACGACGGCTGAGTGGGTGTCACAGTTGGAGCAAGTGGGTGTGCCGTGTGGGCCGATCAATGATCTGGCGCAGGTGTTCGCCGATCCGCAGGTCAGGGCGCGCGGACTGGCGATGACGCTGTCCCATGGCTTGGCGGGGGTGGTGCCTCAGGTTGCCAGCCCGATCCGGTTGTCCAAGACACCGGTGGAGTATCGGAGCGCGCCACCTCTATTGGGGGAGCATACCGTCAAGGTGCTGCAAGACGTGCTGGGATTGATGCCGGCTAATGTGGTCGCTTTAAAGGAGGCGGGCGTTATCTGAGGGCTCTCTTCTATATAGAGAAGGAGGGCCGTTTGGGTGGCTTCCTAATCAATTCCAACTGATTGATAGAAAAGAGAAATTAAGTGTTGACGGCGAATTATATCTGTCTATAATTCGCCCCACTTCCGGCGCAGTCGAAACGGAAAACTCCTTGGTAAACAACGAGTTATGATGTTTTCGGCAGCAAGGTGCTTCAGTTCATCGAAGCGGCCAGGAAGTTGAAAAAGAGGTGTT
>NZ_JBOICG010000058.1:0-24334 GCF_050739995.1 Pseudomonas sp.
TGAACTGAACGCTCAAGCGCAACGCTGAGCGTAGATAGATGACACGCCGCCCGGCCTTGGGCATGCTCTGGGCCCGGCGGCGTTTTTCGTTCAGGAGAAAACTCGATGTCCCCATCTCATAACGTCATGGTGCTCTACACCGGTGGCACCATCGGCATGCAGGCCAGCGCCAATGGCCTGGCCCCTGCATCCGGCTTCGAAGCCCGCATGCGCGAACAGCTAGCCAACCAGCCATTGCCCGCCTGGCGCTTCCAGGAAATGGCCCCGCTGATCGACAGCGCCAACATGACCCCCGCCTACTGGCAGCGCCTACGCACGGCGGTGATCGACGCCGTGGACCAAGGCTGCGATGGCGTGCTGGTCCTACACGGTACCGACACCCTGGCCTACAGCGCGGCGGCCATGAGCTTCCAATTACTGGGTTTGCCAGCGCCGGTGGTGTTTACCGGTTCGATGTTGCCGGCTGGCGTGCCGGACAGTGATGCCTGGGAAAACGTCAGTGGCGCATTGCAGGCATTGGGCGCCGGTTTGGCGCCGGGTGTGCACCTGCACTTCCACGGCGCGATGATCGCACCGACCCGCTGCGCGAAAGTCCGCAGCTTTGGGCGCAACCCTTTCGCGGCGTTGAATCGCCAGGGCGGCGTGGCCCGTGCCGACGCCATCCCTCAAGCCCTGGACTATCGCCAGCCCAAAGCCCTGGCCACTGTCGGCGTACTGCCGCTGGTGCCGGGCATCGGCGCGGCGCAGTTGAACGCAATCATTGCCAGCGGTATCCAGGCACTGATCCTCGAATGCTTCGGCAGCGGCACCGGCCCCAGCGACAACCCGGAGTTTCTCGCCAGCCTGCAGCACGCGCAGGAAAAAGGGATTGTCGTGGTGGCAATCACCCAATGCCATGAAGGCGGCGTGGAGCTGGATGTCTACGAAGCCGGCAGTCGTTTGCGCGGCGTGGGCGTATTGTCCGGCGGTGGCATGACCCGCGAAGCGGCGTTCGGCAAGCTCAACGCGCTGATCGGCGCCGGGCTCGACACCGAGGAAATCCGCCGCCTGGTGGAATTGGACCTGTGCGGCGAACTGCGCTGAGCGGCATGTAACTTGCTCCTCTTCCAGCCATCCCCTGGCTGGAAGATCCCATGCTGCACTCCCACCTCACCACCCTCAACGCGGTCTCACTGGTGCTCAGCGCCTTCAGGGCCGAAGGCTTGGCTGCTGAAGACTTGTTGGTGGGTAGCGGCATTTGTGCCGCAGACTTGAGCCGTGCCGACACCTGCATCACCACCAATCAAGAAATGCGCGTGTGTGCCAATGCCGTGGCGCGCCGACGGGATATCGGCCTGGAATTGGGCCAGCGGATGCATGTGTCGTCCTACGGCATGCTCGGTTATGCCCTGCTCACCTGTGCCACCTTAGGTGACGCTTTACGCTTGGCCCTGCATTATCCGGCGCTGTTGGGAACACTTTTCGAACTCAGCCTGGAAGCAGACGGTGAGCGTATCTGGCTCACCGCAGCTGATTACCGGGAAGATTCCGCGCTGGAAATGTTCAACGTCGAATTTTGCCTGGTCTCGATGAAGATCATCTGCGACGACCTGCTGGGCCAACCACTGCCACTGCTCGACGCACGCTTTGAACACAGCGCGCCGGACTATCACGCACGCTACAACGAGTGCTTCAACTGCTCGCTGCACTTTGAAGCCAGCAGCAACGCCTTCGCGTTTGATAAGCGCTGGCTCGACCAGCCATTGCCATTGGCCGACGCAGTTACCCACCAGACGGTGGCCGAACGCTGCCGCAAGCAGAACCTGGAGTTCACCGGGCGCCAGGCCTGGCTGGGGCGCATCCGCCAGTTACTCGCCGCCCAACTCCACGCAGCCCCCGGCATCGATGGCCTGGCCGAGCAGATGAACTGTTCCGCGCGCACATTGCGCCGACACCTGCATGACCTGGGTTGCAGCTATCAGGAGCTGCTCGACGAACTACGCTTCGAGCGCGCCAAGCAGTTGCTGGGGCAGGATGAACTGCCGATCTACCAGATAGCCGAGCATTTGGGCTTCAGCGAAACCGCCAGTTTTCGTCACGCCTTTGTGCGTTGGAGCGGCGTGGCGCCGAGTCAGTTTCGCCCCTGACGCCTCGTGCTGGTGCGCAGCCGCTCGGTATCGGGGCGAATTACGGACAAACAATTTGGCCGTATTTATCCCCTTTTGGCCGCTCTTGCCGTTCTCTTAAAACCTGCCTGCCGCAAGACTGCATCCACCGATACAGCCTGCGGAGAACAATAATGCTGACGATCTACTCGGACGATCACCACTTGCACCACGGCCGTTGCGAATTGATGGACGGGCAACTGATGCCCTGCTTCGAAATGCCTTCCCGCGCCGACCATGTATTGCAACGGGTCAAGGATCGCGAGTTGGGCCCGGTGCAGCCGCCGCAAGACTTTGGCCTGGTACCGTTACAGCGCATCCACAGCCGCGACTACCTCGATTTCTTCAAAGGTGCCTGGGCCCGCTGGACCGAATTTGGTACAGACGGCGATCTTCTGCCCTACACCTGGCCCGCCCGCACCCTGCGCCGCGTATTGCCCACCAGCTTGCATGGCCAGCTGGGTTATTACAGCTTTGACGGTGGCGCGCCAATTACCGCCGGCACCTGGCAAGCGGCCTACAGCGCGGCACAAGTGGCGTTGACTGCGCAACAGGCGATCCAGCAAGGCGCCCACAGTGCATTCGCCTTATGTCGACCACCGGGGCATCACGCCGCCAGCGACTTGATGGGCGGTTATTGCTACCTCAACAACGCCGCAATTGCCGCCCAGGCCTTCCTCGACCAAGGCCACAAAAGGGTCGCGATCCTCGACGTGGATTACCACCACGGCAACGGCACACAGTCGATTTTCTACGCGCGCAACGACGTGCTGTTCACCTCGATTCATGGCCATCCGGAAGCGGAATTCCCGTTCTTCCTGGGCTACGCCGATGAGTTGGGCGAAGGCGCCGGGGAAGGCTTCAACTTCAACTACCCACTGCCGGCCGGCTCCGGTTGGGACCAATGGAGCGCAGCCCTCGAAGAAGCCTGTCGGGAGATCGAACGCTACGGCGCCGACATCATTGTGGTTTCCCTGGGCGTGGACACCTTCAAGGACGACCCCATCTCGCAATTCAAGCTCGACAGCCCGGATTACCTAGCCATGGGCCGACGCATCGCCCGCCTGGGCAAGCCCACTCTCTTCGTGATGGAAGGCGGCTACGCCGTCGAAGAAATCGGCATCAACGCCGTCAACGTTCTCGAAGGTTTCGAACAAGAAGGAGCTACCCGATGAAGATGCTCACCTCCCTTGCCCTGTGTGCGGCGGTACTGAGCGGCGCGGTCCAGGCCGAAGAGAAAACTCTGAAGGTCTACAACTGGTTCGACTACATCACCCCCAAGGCGCTTGAAGACTTCAAGGCCCAGAACCCCAAGATCAAGCTGGTCTACGACATCTTCGACACCAACGAAGCACTGGAGGCCAAGCTGCTGACCGGCAACTCCGGCTATGACGTGGTGGTGCCCTCCAACGTGTTCCTCGCCAAGCAGATCGAAGCCGGTGTGTTCCAGCCCCTGGACCGCAGCCAATTGCCCAACTGGAACCACCTCGACCCTAAGCTGATGAAGCTGATCGAGGCCAATGACCCGGGCAACAAGTTCGCCGTGCCCTACATGTACGGCACCATCCTCATCGGCTTCAACCCGGACAAGGTCAAGGCCGTACTGGGCCCTGACGCGCCGGTGGACAGCTGGGACCTGATCTTCAAGGAGGAGAACATCAGCAAGCTCAAGCAGTGCGGCGTGGCCCTCCTCGACTCACCTTCGGAAATCCTGCCGCTGGCCCTGCAGCACCTGGGCCTGGACCCCAACAGCAGCAACCCCAAGGACTACGTCAAGGCTGAAGCGCTGCTGATGAAAGTCCGCCCGTACATTACCTACTTCCATTCGTCCAAATACATGGCCGATATCGCCAATGGCGACATCTGCGTGGCCGTGGGTTATTCGGGCAGCTTTTCCCAAGCCGCCAACCGCGCCAAGGAAGCCAAGAACGGTGTGACCGTGGACATGCGCCTGCCTAAAGAAGGCGCACCGATCTGGTTCGACATGCTCGCCATTCCCAAAGGCGCGCAGAACCCACAGGACGCCTACACCTTTATCAACTACCTGCTGCAACCTCAGGTGATCGCGCCGATCAGTGATTTTGTCGGCTACCCGAACCCGAACAAGGACGCGACCGGGCTGGTCGACCCGGCGATTCGCAACAACCCCAACCTGTACCCGACCGAGGCGGCAATGGCCACGCTGTACACCTTGAAACCCCTGGGGCGTGATGCGGAACGGGCCAGGACGCGGGCCTGGACCAAGATCAAGTCAGGCACCTGACCCCGAGAAATAGCTGCCGCCCAGCCGCATTGGTGATCGGCCCGCGATAGACCTGGGTGTTACGCCCGGCCATGCGCTCACTCTGCTCGAAGAGACGGCCCAGCTTGCGTTGGGCCGCAGTCTTCAAATGCGCTTTGGTGGGGTGATCATCGGCCGTCTGGAGCGTCGCGTAGTGAAAGTGTGCGTACCATAGCGGCTTGTTACCGTCAGTGAGGTCCTGGACTTCGTATTCCTGCAAGTAGTCCACCTGGCCGTCGATGGTTTCTGCCATACGGCCATCGACCCGGCAGATGTGAATCACCTGTTGCCGCAGCAGGTATTCCACATCCCCCACGGTCGGCCTAAGAGTGTGCCGGACCATGTCGATGCGCAATCTGCGGCCATAGGCACGCAGCTCTCGGGCCCCGTCGCTTAGCTGACGCACCTGTGCGGCGTTGTCACCGGTTCGCTGGAGAGTGCGCGCGGCATCATCGAAAGAGCGAGCACTGCGCTCAAGCCCCTCCTCCACCTCCACCGGCAATGTGCCTGGCACCTGTGACCACCGGGTGGCAGCGCGCAGCAGCTCAGACACGCTGGCACTCACCTGCATCGGACTCTGGCGATCAAGGTCGCGCCGCAGCCTGGGTGCGCGCTGAGGCTGCCAATGGCTATTGGCATCGGGAGCAATGTGCGGACCGTAGAGGGTCGGTTGCTCGGGTTGGTCCACCAGCTGGTGTTCGACGACGGGCACGTTGAAGTAAATCTGGTTGTTGGAAAGGACGTTGTAGTGGTTTTCGTCCTTGTTGTAGACCAGTACGCCGCCCAACCACTGCAGCCCTTTATGCACGCCGTCGGTGATCAAGCTGCCCAAGGTCTTGGGTGACGGTAACCGAAGTGCTTCCATCCGCTGGTTTTGCGCCACCGACAAATCCTCGTGGGCACCGGCCCATGCACCGTCCAGGCGTTTGAGCCGCGCAACGTTAACCACAGGCCCAGCAGGCTGCACGGCGCCGGGGCAAACCAGCAACAACGCCAGGTTACGCAGCAGGCTGACGTTACATCGCATAGTAGGCACCGACGTGCACTCTCCTTGCAGATTGCCACCGACTTGCTTCAGACGTGCCAAAGTCTCTAACGGTTCTTCGAATAGCGGTAGCCAACGCTCTCTGCCTGCGTGGTAAAGCGCCGCGAGCGGATCACTCAACGGTGCGCCTACCTCCTGCTGGGTGCCCACCTGTTCTATCACCTGCGCTGTACCCGGCCGCACCAGTAACCAAGCTCCCTGCGACCCCCTTGATGGGCCGACCAGATACCCGCTGCCATCCAGCAATGGTCGAAACGCGACAGCCACGCCATGCAGGCGACGATCCGACGCTTGGGTTTTCAGCGCCGCACGCATAACGCGATAGCCTTCGGATGTGACGTTGGACTCACCTTTAAGCCAGCACTCCAAGGTCAGGCGACGCAGGTGCAGGGCCAGTTGGCGCTCGAATTGTTCTTGAGCCGTCCTGCTCTCGGACGTTTCATGAAACAGCGCCAACGCCTCCAGCCAACGGCTGTATGCCACGCATCCCTCGGACACTGCGCTCTTGAGCCAGACCGGCAACTGCTGCCCCAACTCATGACGTAGAGGATCTTGATTGGCCTGATACTCAATAAAGTCCGACGGACGCGAAACCAGTGTCAGTTGCAGCTCCAGGGCGTCGAGGCGAGAAAACCGGGTCGGGTCGATCTGCGCGACACGCTGCAACACTGCGTCCAAAGCACCCAAAGCCCACTCCTCGAATACGTCGTGCTCCAGGTACTCAGCGTCAGCCAACGAGGTGGTGGCGTCATCGAGTGTTTCAAAACCTCGTGCAAGAGTGAATACCACAAGGGGGACGCCCGTCAGACGGATCGCCAGCCCCAGGCAATCGTGTCGTGCCATGCGGTAGACCTGCGGCGAGTGCTCACCCAATTGGCTGTCGCGCTGGCCACTGTCGGGGTAGCTCAATACGGCGCCAACCATCGCACGCACGGGGGTATCGTCGAGTGCCAGCCGAGCAAGGTGCAGACGCCCTGCAAGCATCTGGGCCAAATGCGCCCATCGACTACCTTTATGGGTATTGGGCTTGCTGAAAAACCGGATCAATTGCTCAGAATAGTGATCGAGCACGCCCTGATATTGCTGATCGAGCTGCGCTTGGGTGATCCCCAGCGACCGGAGCGTCGGACGCTGCGCAAACAGCTGGCAGAGATGCAACATAAAGAGGTCAGGCATAACGGATTACCTTGATAAGCACCGGCCGCACGCTGCTGCCGGCAATCCAGCCCAAGGTAGAGATCCGCTCTTGCGTATGTGGGTACTTAGTTGACGCCAGCCCAGGCCTGGCGCAACCGCGCCAACGCCGAGGCGATGTCGGCCTCAGGCACGGCGGCAAAGCCCAGCACCAAACCGGCGCGCTGGTCTGCGGGGGTGACCGATTGTGCCAGCCAATAGTTGCTCAACCCGTTGACTTCAACCCCTGCTGTATCCGCTTGTGCCAGCAGCTCCTGCTCGCGGGCCAGACTGTCCACGCGCACCGTCATGTGCAGCCCCGCCGCAACATTGGGTAACTCGCCCACACCCTCAAGACCGCTGGGCCAACCGGCCAGCAAAGCATTACGGCGACTCAAGGCTGCACGGCGCATACGCCGGATATGACGCTGGAAGTGCCCTGCCGCCATGAACTCGGCCATCACTGACTGCGTGCTGACTTCGGAGTGGCGCATGTCCACGGCACGGCGCCGGGAAAATGCGTCCACCAAACCCGGCGGCAGAACCAGATAACCCAGGCGCAGCGCAGGGAACGCCACCTTGCCGAACGTACCGACATACAGCACCCGCCCGCTGCGATCCAGCGCAGCCAACGGCGACAGCGGCGCGCCGCTGTAGCGATACTCGCCGTCGTAGTCATCCTCAATAATCCAGCCACCCGTACGATCAGCCCAGGCCAGCAGCTCCAGGCGGCGCGCCAGGCTCATCACCACGCCCAGCGGGTATTGGTGGGAGGGCGTGACATAGGCCACACGGCAATCCTGCAAGGTGTTGAGCACCTGGCAATCAATACCCTCACCGTCCACCGGTACACCGTGCAATTGGCCTCCCGCCAGGGCGAATGCATGTCCTGCAGCGCGATAGCCGGGGTTTTCCACAGCCACACCGTCTCCGGGCTCCACCAGCAGCTGTGCACAAAGGCTGATGGCCTGTTGTGCACCACTGGTGATCACTATTTGTTCAGCCGTGCACTGCATCCCACGTGAGCTACGCAGGTAGGCGGCGATCAAACCGCGCAGCCGAGCGTCGCCGGCCGGGTCGCCGTAGCAGAGTTGCTCCAGGTCCGGCTTTCGCCAAAACGCCCCATTCAGCTTGGCCCAGACCTCGAACGGAAACAGATCGAACGCCGGCACGCCCACACGGAATGCACGCGGCGGACCCGACGGAGGCTGAGGCAGATGGTTGGTTTTTATCCGCGCCAAACTCGCACTGTGGATAACTTCACTGTCCAGATCTTCCGGCAAAAGTGCCCATTTTGTGGATAAGGCTGGGGATAAGCCTGTTGAAAACCCTGTGGATACTTTTGTGGATAGTTTTTTTGTCGTGGGCAATTGGGCTACATAAGTGCCATCACCGACCCGGCCTTCGATAAAACCCTCCGCATACAGTTGATCGTAGGCACGTACCACGCTGTTGCGGGAGATCGACAAGGCCGTCGCCAAATCGCGAGTCGCCGGCAGGCGCGTACCGCTGACCAGACGTCCGTCCAGCACCCGCAGGCGCAGGGCTTCATACAATTGACGGGTCAAGCCTTGGCGGCGATCCAGCTCGATACCCGCAGGGTTGAAGGACAGCGGTGGCGTGATCAGCGGCATATTGGACCTATGAAATTGACCAGAGATGGCTCTTACAACGAACCATTAGCCTGCCTAGGATGCAGGCATTCGCCAAGGAAAATTTCCATGTACACACCTCGCGCCTTTGCCCTCGATGACTTGCCTGAAATCCAGCAACTGATCCAGCACACCCGACTGGCGCAATTGGTGACCTTTGGCGAGCAAGGCTTGCTAGCCAGCCATTTACCGCTGTTGCTCAACCCCGATGAAGGTCCGAACGGAACGCTCTACGGGCACTTGGCCAAAGCCAATGCGCAGTGGAAAGACCTGCAGAACGGCAGCGAAGCGTTGGTGATCTTTGCCGGTGCCGAGGCCTACATCAGCCCGGCGTTCTACCCGGCCAAGGCCGAGCACGGCAAAGTCGTGCCCACCTGGAACTACATCGCCGTGCACGCTTATGGCAAAGCCGAGGTGTTCAACGATGCCGAGCGCTTGCTCGCGGTGGTCACTGCGTTGACCGATCGCCATGAAGGCGACCGCGCCCAGCCCTGGAAAGTCAGCGACGCCCCTGCCGACTATATCGACGGGATGCTCAAGGCCATCGTCGGCTTCGCCCTGCCAATCGAGCGCCTGATCGGCAAACGCAAACTCAGCCAGAACCGCAGCCTGGCCGACATGGCCGGCGTGCGCGAGGGTTTGGCGGCCAGTACCGACGTGCGCGACCAGACCCTCGCCCGCTTTATTCCTCAAGGAGTTTCAGAATGAGTTCGATCGATATCCGCCACGTCACCGCTGCCGACCACGCGGCCTGGCTGCCACTGTGGCAAGCGTATTTGAAATTCTACGAAACCGAACTGCCCGACGCGGTAAGCCAGAACACTTGGCAACGCCTGATCGACGCCAACGAACCCACTCATTCGGCGCTGGCCTGGCAGGACGGTAAAGCGGTGGGCATGGTCAACTTCATCTATCACCGTTCCAACTGGAGCATCGAAAACTCCTGCTACCTGCAAGACCTGCTGGTGGACCCGGCCCAACGCGGTACCGGCGTCGGCCGCAAGCTGATCGAATTCGTTTACACCACCGCCAAAGCCGATGGTTGCTGCAAAGTGCATTGGCTGACCCACGAAACCAACGCCACAGCGATCCAGTTGTACGAACGCATCGCCGAACGTCCGGGTTTCATTCAATTTCGCAAAGGCCTTTAAGGAGCGCACCATGCCCATTTCCCCCGCCGACTGGAAAGGCGTTCCTGCGCCCACCGTCCAACTGCTCGAAGGGCGGTTTATCCGCTTGGAAAAACTCGACCCGGTGCGCCATGGCGATGACCTGTTCCAAGCGCTCCAAGGCCCCGGCGCCGATCCGAAACTGTGGGACTACCTGCCGTACGGCCCTTTCCCAGAGCGCAGCGCGTTCAATGACTGGCTGAACAACCACGCGGCCCATAGCGACCCCTACTTTTTCAGCGTGATCGACCGCGTATCCGGCCAGGTCCAAGGCATCCTCAGCCTGATGTCCATCGTCCCGGCCCAGGGCCGCATCGAGATCGGCCACGTCACCTTCGGCGCACCGATGCAGCGCTCGCCAAAAAGCACCGAGGCGGTGTACCTGCTGGCCAAGCATGCATTCGAACAGGGCTATCGCCGATTGGAGTGGAAGTGCAACAACGGCAATGCCCGCTCCAAATATGCTGCAGAACGGTTGGGCTTCAGTTTCGAAGGGGTGTTCCGCCAGCATATGGTGGTCAAGGGCAAGAACCGCGATACCGCGTGGTACTCGATCCTCGATTCGGAGTGGCCGAAGGTTGGAGCGGGGTTTGAGAAGTGGTTGTCGCAAGAGAACCAGCGCGGAGATGGGCAGGTGAAAACATTGGCGCAGTGCCGTGCCTGAATCGCCAACACTGCGTTGATCAATGTGGGAGCCGGCCTCCCACATTGGGTCCTCAGTGCCAGCGCCTTTACCTAGAGGCTTCTGCGCACCTTCACCACCCCCATCTTCAATCCGAATGGCCGGAACACTGCATTCAGCGATTTCAGCGTCTGATTACCTTCGCCATGCTCGATATGCACCAAGGTGCGCACGGAGACTTTGCACATCCTGGCAAACTGGCTTTGATGCAGGCCGGTGACTTCGGTGCGCAAGCGGCGTACCGCTTCGGCGATTTCCAGTGTGCCCTCTGCCAAGGCATCCTGAATGCTTTCGAGCAACAGGGTTCTTTCTTCAACGGTCAAACTCATTTCAGTCCCCATTCTTTCAGGCGCTGCGGCAGCTGTTTCAACGCAATGCCGGGATGGTTCATTGTCACGGCAGGCAGGCCGCTGGCATTGAGTATGTCTGGCAGGGCTGAAAACTGTTGCGCCGCCGCCCTCAGGTCTTCGAACAGCTTCTCGCTGTCGACAAGATCACCCAGCAAATGACATACACCCTGCCAATCCACGTCGCCCGCCCGTTCCAGCTCCCTGGGCCATTTGGTCGTGCGTGTGATGCCTTCGTCGTCCATTACCATCGGTGCCAAATCGTAAATGGGTGCAAGACGCAGAGCGTTCGCTTCGCGAATGATCGAGGTATTGCGACCATGGTTGTCCGAGTTGCCGAGGATTTTGTTCAACAGATCGCGCTTGAGATACTCAGAGACCAACACCGGTACTTGATTGGATTGACCAGCCTCTCGCCACAATTCAACCAACAACGTCACCACCTCACGATGCGCCATGGCGCTGCCGGGCACCGTGACACCCGCCAATGAGTAGATTGACTCCACGGCATACCGTTCGACCCCCTGTGCAGTGACGCGTCGATCAAAACGGTGCACCCACACACTGGGCTTGCTCGCTTCCTCCAGCGATAACCCCGACTTCGCCACGGTATCAATACCCAAGGTCTGCAAGGCTTTGTAGTAGTGGAATTCGCTACGCAGGATGTCCTGATCCGTCTGTGTGCCTTTGTTGCGTGCAAACTTCACAAACCAATGCTGCTTGACCTGCTCGTCGTCCAGCACCGCATCCGGGAATAACAAACCGTGCTGGTTTTCTGTCAGCAGTAACTTTGGCGCCTCCCCACCCGCCCCCATGGCTCCGCCGATAGCTGCGCCTTGCTCATAGGCATACTCCAGGAAACGGTTGTCCCGCTGGATAACCTCATGACGTTCAAAGCCCATGGGGGGGCGATTGTCCAAAGCCTCAACCGATTCTTTGATTCGCATATGTCCAATGGGGGCAGGCGTACTGCGCATCAGCAGAAAAAGGTCTGCACTGATGTCATCCGGTTTATCCCTACCAATACGCGCCATCAGAAAGCGTTTAGCGGCACCCGCAGGTGCGATGTCATGTACAAAAGCGGGAGCATGCTGGGCTCTACCACCCTCCCATTGCAGTGGGAACATGGTACTCACGGAGGTGGCGAAGGGCGTCGCCAGTTCATCAAGGTGTTCACCAGATAGCGCTGGTCATAACCAAAACTGCACCGACTTTCGAAACCCAGTTGCGGCGTATCGAATGTCAGGAGCATGGCATCCTGCCATTTTCCTTCGGCGTAGATTTGTAGTGTCAGACGGACCATGGCTCTCACCTGCAATTTAATGCATTCACCAGCTGAAAAGGTGAACTGAATTTGCAATATAGTGCAGATATGAAACCCACGGACCCACTATGAACGCAATAAAATGCAGACTCAAAAAGCATCGACCAAAGGAAGATGAGTTTTTAATCGCCCCACACTAGAGACAACTCCCGCAAACCAGGGGTCGATGACCCGACAGTTATCACCCCACCATCTCGCTAAATTCCCGGCCTCATTCATCAGAGGTTGGGATTTCATGCCTTTTACACCGCACAGAGTTGCCCTTGTCATTGCCCTTGCTCTCAGCGCCGCCAGCCTTCAAACCGCACAGGCGCGGGGCGATATCGAATACACGCCGTACTGGTATCAACCCTACGATGCACTGGATGACGCGTGGGTCTACGTGCCCGAAACCAAAGCGACACCCCTCGACGGTTATCTCACCCGCAAGGCCACTTCGCACAATGGCTTGCAAGTGGCCAAAGTGCTGGAGCCCGCGCTGATTCGTTTGTTGCAGTCTGGGGAGCTGACGGCCGAGCAAATCAAAGCCCTGGAAAAATTCGGTGATGCGCTAGAGAAACAACCCGGCGGAATCGGTGCAAGCCTTGAGCAATTGGCCGGCAGCCAGAACGCCAACCTGGCGGGCGCAACGCAAAACACCACGCAGCACCTCGGCAACCAATTGCTTTCGACCCTGCGCACACTGCCCGCCGACGACGAAGGACACTTCTGGGTTCAAGGCCTGGGCCACGACGGCCGCCTCGACAAACAAGGCGGCAGCGCCGGCTTGAAATACAGCACCGAAGGCCTGCTGCTGGGCGCCGACTGGGCACTGGATCACGCCTGGCGGGTCGGTGTGATGGGCGCAAAGACCAACAGCAAGCTGGATGCGCAACGCTTCTCCGCCGACCTCGACAGCTGGCACCTGGGCGGTTACGCCGTGCGACAGGACGGTCCGCTGGCCATGCGTCTGGGGGCGATCTACAGCAGCCATGCCGGGCAGAACACTCGCCATGTTCAATTCCTGGATTACAAGGATTCGCTCAAGGGCAGCTATGACGCCCAAAGCCAGAGTGTGTTTTCCGAGTGGGGCTACCAACTGGGCAACGCAGACTTCAGCGTCGAGCCTTTTGCCGGCCTCGGCTACCAGCGCTATCAGCGTGACCGCTTCAAGGAGCGTGGCGGCCTAACGGCCCTGAACGTTGGCCCGCAAACTCAGCAAAACCTGAACAGCACCGTCGGCTTACGAATGGCCACGGCATACCGCTTCGATAACCGGATGAGCCTCACGCCCTACGTGAGTACCCATTGGAAACACCTCTATGGGGACGTCGACAGCCAGGTTCGCCAGTCTTTTCGCCATGCACCCGGCCTCGTCGATGACTTCACCATCAGCGGCACCTCCCTGGACCGCAACAGTGTCAACCTGCAGGCTGGGCTGGATCTGGCACTGTCACAGGAACACACAGTCAGCCTGGCCTACAGCGGTGAGAACGGCTCAAACAGCCGCAACCATGGGCTGATGGGGCAATGGCGGCTGACGTTCTAAATCCCAGGCGAAAAAAAAGGGGAGCACCTGCCCCCCCGAGGATTAAACGGTAATGTCGAAGGCTGGATCAGCCTTCGATTTCAATCAGGATTTCGCCCGGGTTGACCCGATCGCCCTTGGCCACATGAACGGCGGTTACCTTGCCAGCAATCGCAGCCTGCACTTCGGTTTCCATCTTCATGGCTTCGGTGATCAGCACGGCCTGGCCGGCCTTGACCACATCGCCTTCCTTGACCAACACATCGACGATATTGCCCGGCATCGCGGTGCTGACATGGCCCGGCGCGGTGGCGTGCTTGCGCTTGCTGCCGCCGGCGCTGACAAACTCATTGAGCGGTTCGAACACCACTTCTTCCGGCATGCCGTCGATGGACAGGTAGAAGTGACGCTTGCCTTCGGCCTTCACACCCACACCGGTGATGTCCACGCGGTAGCTCTCGCCGTGCACGTCGATGACGAACTCGGTCGGCACACCTTCACCGCCGGCACGGGCCACGCCACCCGCTTCAGGGATCGGCAACAGCACTTCCGGCGTCAGGGTGCCGGCGTCGCGTTCCTCGAGGAACTTGCGCCCGATGTCCGGGAACATGGCGTAGGTCAGCACGTCTTCTTCGGACTTGGCCAACGCGCCGATTTCGCCGCGCAGCTTGGTCATTTCCGGCTTGAGCAGGTCGGCTGGGCGATGGTCGATGACTTCTTCGCTGCCGATGGCCTGACGGCGCAGCTTCTCGTTCACGGTACCCGGCGCCTTGCCGTAGCCGCCTTGCAGGTAGAGCTTCACTTCGTTGGTGATGGTCTTGTAACGCTCGCCGGCCAGCACGTTGAAGAACGCCTGGGTACCAACGATCTGCGAGGTCGGGGTAACCAGCGGCGGGAAGCCGAGGTCTTCACGTACGCGCGGGATTTCAGCCAGCACTTCGCTCATGCGGTTGAGGGCGCCCTGCTCTTTCAACTGGTTGGCCAGGTTGGAAATCATCCCGCCTGGCACCTGGTTGACCTGTACACGGGTATCGACGGCGGTGAATTCGCTTTCAAACTGGTGGTACTTCTTGCGCACCGCGTAGAAATACAGGCCGATCTCTTGCAGCAGCTCCAAGTCGAGGCCGGTGTCGAATTCGCTGCCTTTAAGGGCGGCGACCATCGACTCGGTCCCTGGGTGGCTGGTGCCCCAGGCGAAGCTGGAGATCGCGGTGTCGATGTGGTCGGCACCGTTTTCGATGGCCTTGAGTTGGCACATCGCGGCCAGGCCAGCGGTGTCATGGGAATGGATGAACACCGGCAGGCTTTGCTCGGCTTTCAGTGCCTTGACCAGTTCGCCGGTGGCGTACGGAGTGAGCAGGCCGGCCATGTCCTTGATCGCGACCGAGTCGCAGCCCATGGACTCCATTTGCTTGGCCTGGGCCACAAACGCGTCGATGGTGTGCACCGGGCTGGTGGTGTAGGCGATGGTGCCTTGGGCATGTTTACCCGCCGCTTTCACCGCTTCGATGGCCACGCGCAGGTTACGCACGTCGTTCATCGCGTCGAAGATACGGAACACGTCGATACCGTTCACAGCAGCCTTGGCGACGAAGGCTTTGACCACGTCGTCGCTGTAGTGGCGATAGCCCAGCAGGTTCTGGCCGCGCAGCAGCATTTGCAGGCGAGTGTTGGGCAACGCGGCGCGCAGTTTGCGCAGGCGCTCCCACGGGTCTTCTTTCAGGAAGCGTACGCAGGCGTCGAACGTCGCGCCGCCCCAGACTTCCAGGGACCAGTAGCCGACTTTGTCGAGCTTGTCGCAGATCGGCAGCATGTCGTCGGTACGCATGCGGGTCGCCAGCAGCGATTGGTGGGCGTCGCGCAGGATGGTGTCGGTTACGAAGATCTTTTTAGTCATTGGAATATTCCTCACAGGCCTGCGTGGGCGGCGATGGCGGCGGCGATGGCCAGGGCCAGCTCTTCGGGTTTGCGCTTGATCGAGTAGTTGGTCAGCTCAGGATGGCTTTCCACGAAGCTGGTATTGAACTGGCCACTGCGGAATTCCGGGTTGCGCAGGATTTCCTGGTAGTAGGCGGCGGTGGTCTTCACGCCTTGCAGGCGCATGTCGTCCAGGGCACGCAGGCCGCGGTCCATGGCTTCTTCCCAGGTCAACGCCCACACCACCAGTTTCAGGCACATGGAGTCGTAGAACGGCGGGATGGTGTAGCCGGTGTAGATCGCCGTGTCGGTGCGCACGCCGGGGCCGCCGGGCGCGTAGTAGCGGGTGATCTTGCCGAAGCTGGGCAGGAAGTTGTTTTTCGGGTCTTCGGCGTTGATGCGGAACTGCAACGCAAAGCCACGGTGCTGGATGTCTTCCTGTTTCACCGACAGCGGCAGGCCCGAGGCGATGCGGATCTGCTCACGGACGATGTCGATCCCGGTGATTTCTTCGGTGATGGTGTGCTCCACCTGCACCCGGGTATTCATCTCCATGAAGTACACCTCGCCCTCGGCGAGCAGGAACTCCACGGTGCCGGCGTTCTCGTAGCCCACCGCCTTTGCCGCACGCACTGACAGGTCGCCGATGTAGGCACGCTGTTCCGGAGTCAGTTGAGGGCTGGGGGCGATTTCGATGAGTTTCTGGTTACGGCGCTGGATCGAGCAATCGCGCTCGAACAAATGCACCACGTTGCCGAAGCTGTCACCGAGGATCTGCGCCTCGATGTGCTTGGGATTGACGATGCACTTTTCCAGGAACACTTCCGCCGAACCGAACGCCTTGGTGGCTTCGGAAATCACGCGGGGGAAGGCTTGTTCGAGTTCTTCGCGGCTGTTGCAACGACGGATACCACGGCCGCCGCCACCGGAAGTGGCCTTGAGCATCACCGGGTAACCAATGCGGTCGCCTTCGGTGAGCGCTTCATGGATGTCGGCCACATTGCCTTCGGTGCCCGGCGTGACCGGCACACCGGCCTTGATCATGCTGCGGCGCGCTTCGGTCTTGTCGCCCATGCGGCGGATGACCTCGGCGGACGGGCCGATGAACTTGATTCCACGTTCGGCGCAGATGTCTGCCAGTTCGGCGTTTTCCGAGAGAAAACCGTAACCCGGGTGCAGCGCATCACAACCGGTTTCCACAGCCAGGTTCACCAGCTTGCGCGGGTTCAGGTAGCCGGCCAGGGGTTCGGCACCAATGCTGTGGGCTTCGTCGGCACGTTTTACGTGCAACGCATGACGGTCGGCGTCGGAAAAGACCGCGACCGAGCGAATGCCCATCTCGGCGCACGCACGCACGATTCGTACGGCAATTTCACCACGGTTGGCGATCAGGATCTTTTTTATCACTTGGAAATTCCCTTGAGCCGATTGCTGCGTTCTTCGACCCGCTAGACCCGGGTCGGCGCGTGACCAAATGTTTCAAGCCAGTCGCGAGACACACACTAAGCCGCTCAAGGGATTAACAAAAATCAATAATTATTGGGTCGTGCATAAGCAAAGACTTATAGTTGGCCGGACAGCCTCGGGCGAAAGGATTTAAAAAATGCGTAAGTCATTGATGCGTATGACATTGCGTCAATTGCAGATCTTCAATGAAGTGTGCGATTTGCGCTCGTATAGCCGTGCCGCTGAGGAAATGTCGCTCACACAACCAGCCGTCAGCCTACAAATTCGCCAGCTGGAGGAGCTAATCGGTCAACCGCTGTTCGATTACGTCGGCAAAAAGCTCTACATGACCGAAGCCGCCGAAGCGTTGCAACGGGCCAGCCGCGATATTTTCGGACGCCTGGAAAACCTCGATATGCAGCTGTCGGACATGCAAGGCTCGCTGCAAGGTCAGTTGAAACTGGCGATTGAGTCCAGCGCCAAATACTTCGTGCCGCACCTGTTTGCCGCCTTCAAGCGCCAGCACCCCGAGGTGCAACTGCACCTGACGGTGGTCAACCGCGGCCAGGTGATCCGCAGGCTTTCAGACAACCGCGATGACTTGGTGATCATGTCCATGGTGCCCCAGGACATGGGCCTGGAATTCCTGCCATTCCTCAACAACCCAATCGTTGCCGTGGCGCCTCTGGACCATCCCTTGAGCCTGCAAGGCCCGCTGCGCCTGCAGGACCTTGAACCTTACACGCTGCTGATTCGCGAACCCGGGTCCGGCACGCGATTGGCCTGCGAGGAGTACTTCAAGGAGAAGCGCGTGCACTTCACCCAGACGGTGGAAGTGTCTTCAGCCGAAGCCCAACGTGAATGCGTGACCGCAGGATTGGGCGTGGCCTTGCTGACGCGCCACGCCGTCAACCTGGAGCTGGCTACCGGCGGGCTCAAGGAGTTGCCGGTGGAAGAACTGCCGCTGTACCGCAGCTGGTGCCTGGTGCAAGCCAAGGCCAAGCGACTGTCACCGGTGGCCCATGCGTTCCTGGGTTTTATCCGCAGCGAACGGCTACAGATCAGCGCGCTGGCTGAGCGTTTCGCTGGGCAGCCACGGGTGCCTGCCAGTGGAGTTCCGGGTAGTCACTGATGCTCTGGAGCAATTGACGCTCCTCGCAACGGTCTTCGATTGCGCGACGGAACGCCATGCGGCGCTGGTCTTCCTGCTGACGACGGGTCTTGACGGTGCTGTTGCTGTCTTCGTAGTGCCGGGTCATTTGGAGTCTCCCAATGCGAGTACGGGGGAGTACAGGATGGGCGCAGGGGATGACGGTTTGGCGGCGCGAGGATTACAGGACGATGAATATTCGGACCCTGGCACAGATCCAAAGGTGGGAGGGGGCTTGCCCCCGATGGCGGTACATCAGTCACCAGATTAGTTGACTGACCCACTGCTATCGGGGGCAAGCCCCCTCCCACATTTTGACCGAGTTAAGCCCGAAGATCAGTCGTCGAGCGCTTTGACGGATTTGGGCGACAGTCGCAGGCTGCGCAAACTGCGCTTCACGCTCTTGAGGTGGTTGACCAGGCTCGGCCCGCGCGCCATGGCCACGCCCATCGCCAACACGTCGATCACCACCAGATGCGCAATGCGCGAAGTCAGCGGCGTATAGATCTCAGTGTCTTCGTGCACATCGATCGCCAGGTTGACCGTGGACAGTTCCGCCAACGGCGTCTGGCTCGGGCACAGCGTGATCAGCGAGGCGCCGCTTTCGCGCACCAGGTTGGCGGTGATCAGCAGGTCTTTGGAACGGCCCGACTGGGAAATGCAGATGGCCACGTCGGTTGGCTTCAACGTCACGGCCGACATCGCCTGCATGTGCGGGTCGCTGTAGGCCGCCGCCGTGAGCAGCAGGCGGAAGAACTTGTGCTGGGCATCGGCAGCTACCGCACCGGAAGCACCAAAGCCATAGAACTCCACACGCTGGGCCTGGGACATGGCAGTCACGGCCTTTTGCAGCTCCACCGGGTCGAGCTTCTCGCGCACTTCCATCAAGGTATGCAGGGTGGTGTCGAAGATTTTCAGGCTGTAGTCGGCGACGGAGTCGTCTTCGTGGATCGCAAACTGCCCGAAGCTCGCACCCGCGGCCAGGCTCTGGGCCAGCTTGAGTTTCAAGTCCTGGAACCCGGAGCAACCGATGGCGCGGCAGAAGCGCACGATGGTCGGCTCACTGATGCCCACACTGTGGGCCAGGTCGGCCATGGAACTGTGCATCACGGCCGCAGGGTCAAGCAGCACATGATCGGCAACCTTGAGTTCCGATTTGCGTAACAGGTGGCGCGACTGGGCGATATGTTGCAACAGGTTCAAAGGACAGGACTCTTGTTATTGGCAGACGCCAGGGATGTAGCAAGCTTGTAGTTATACTACAAGAATTGTCGTTTTGCCCGTCCGATGCATCACTAAATCGCCCTGCTGCCCTCTGAATCAAAGGGCAGACGCTTTGGTAGCCACAAAGGCGCCCTCGTCGTTGCTAAGGAAAATCCGCATTCTTCCGTAACAATTCTGCCAACCCTTGGGCCTGCATAGGCTGACTGATCAGGTAGCCCTGTACTTCATCGCAACGCTCCACTCGCAGGAAATCGAGTTGCTGCTGGTCCTCCACACCCTCGGCCACCACTTTCAGGGCCAGCCCGTGCGCCATGGCGATGATCGCGCGGGTAATCGCGGCGTCTTCACGGCCTTGGCCAAGGCCGCGAATAAAGGTCTGGTCGATCTTCACGTAATCCACCGGAATGCGTTTGAGGTAGCTGAGGGAGGAATAACCGGTACCGAAGTCATCGATGGCCAGCTTCACACCCAGGTCGCGCAGCTGCTGGAACGTGGCAATGATGTGTTCGACGCTGTCGAGCAGTTGGCTTTCGGTCAGCTCCAGCTCCAGATATTGCGGATCAAGGCCGGTTTCTTCGAGCACCTGGCGCACCAGGCTGACCAGCTTGCCCTGGCGCAATTGATGAACCGACAGGTTCACCGAGACCCGGATCGGCGCCAGCCCCTGACGCTGCCACTCACACGCCTGCCAACAGGCCTGGCGCAACACGAACTCGCCCAGCGGCACGATCAGCCCGGTCTCTTCGGCCAAGCCGATGAAATCGCCCGGCGGCACCATGCCCCACTGCGGATGCTCCCAGCGAATCAGCGCCTCGGCGGCATTCAGCTTACCGGTGGCCAGGCACAGCTTGGGCTGATAGAACACCGTGAGCTGGCGCTCGTCGATAGCCTTGCGCAGGTGATTTTCCAGCTGCAAGCGCTCCAGGGTGCTTGCCTGCAGACTGTCGGTATAGAACTGGAAGTTATTGCCGCCCAGGTGCTTGGCGTGCTGCATGGCCATATTCGATTGGCTGACCAGCGCGGAAATTTCCCGCGCGTTATCCGGCAGCAAGCTGACGCCCATGGACGCACTGACCACCAGCTCATGCCCCTCCACCGTCACCGGTACTCGCAACTTGGCCAGCAACCGAGTCGCCACCCGCGCCAGGCTCGACAGGTTGCCGTAGGCATCGAACAGCACCGCGAACTCATCACCGGACAGGCGCGCAATGGTGTCGGCCTCGGGTAAAGCATTGATCAACCGCCGCGCCATTTTTTGCAGCAATTGGTCGGCGACTTCGTGGCCCAGGCTGTCGTTAAGCAGCTTGAAACGGTCCAGATTGATATGCAGCAGCGCCAGGCTACGCCCGCCCTGGCGCACTCGCGCATGGGCCTCGCGCAGGCGCTCGCGAAACAGCGAGCGGTTGGCCAGGCCGGTCAACTCGTCGTAATGGGTGAGGTAGCGCATACGCTCCTCGGATTCGCGGCGCGCCGACAAATCGGCGAAGAACCCTACGATATGACTGACTTTTCCACGAACATCGCGCACGACATTCAGTTGCAGCCACTGTGGATACAGCTCGCCGTTCTTGCGGGTCTCCACCAACTCGCCCTGCCAGGTGCCGTGGCTGAGCAGAGCCTGGCGTATCACCGGGAAGTGGCGTCGCGCATCGCGGCTGCTGGGTAATTCCACGACATTACGGCCAATCATGTCGTCGATTTCAAAGCCGGTGACGCGGCTGAACGCCTGGTTCACCGCAATCAACACATAGTCCGGGTCGAGAATCACGATGCCTTCGCTGGCAGCTTCGAATACGGTCGAGGCCAGGCGCTGCTGCTCTTCCAAGGCCTTGTCAGCACTGATATCACGACGTGTACCAAGCATGCGCGTGACCCGTCCGTTGGCGGTGCGCTCCACCGCACGGCCACGGTCTTCGATCCACACCCAATGGCCGTCGCCATGGCGCACACGGTATTCCACTTGGTAGTCCTCGCTGCGACCTTTCAGGTGTTCCACCAAAGCGCGCTTGAGCAGCGGCAAGTCCTCGGGGTGCAGACGTGGCTTCAGATGGCTGAGCATCGCCGTGACGTACTCCGGTTCTAGACCAAACAGCTCCTTGAGCTGGGTGTGGTGGACTTCGTCGGTTTGCAGATTCCAGTCCCACAGGCCCAGTTCGCTGGCTTGCAGGGCCATGGCCAGGCGCGCTTCGCTTTTGTTCAGGGCGAGGCTGGCAGCGTCCAGCTCCTGGCTGCGTTGTGTGACGCGGTCTTGCAGGCCGATCTGGGCTTCGCGCAATTCTTGTTCAACCTGGCGGCGCTGCTCGACTTCGCGCACCAACTCCTGATTCAACTGTTCGCTGCGCTGCTGCGCCTGTTGCAGGTGCTCGATCAGGGCCTGGTTCTGGAAACGGCGCAGCAATCCACGTTGGATCAAGTGGTTGACCTGCCAGGCAACCAGGCTCAAGGATGCCAACAGGATCAGACCCAGCACGCCCCAGCCTTGCTGTTGCGGGGCGCCGCTCCAGAACAGATAAAGGATGGTCGGCACCAGGCACGGCACGGCAAACGACAGGAACGCCGGCAGGCTCACGGCATAGGCCACGCTGGCCGACAACGTCGCAGCACCGATCAGGCCGAACACCCAGGCCTGTTGCATAAAGCTGTCCGCCGGCACCAGGGCGATGGCGGCGGTGCTCAAGGTCAAACCGCTGACCGCCGAACCGAGCATGAACATGCGCCGCCAGACCGGTTGGGCCTGGCGGCTGGGCATGGCCGAATCAAAGGCCGCCACCTGGATCACGCGCATGGCTACCAGGGCCAGCAGCCAGATCAACCAGATGCTGTCCAACACGTATTGCTTGGGGTTCCACAACAGCCAGGCGCAGACCAGGCCGTTGACCAGCATCAATAAGGTGGGTAACAGCGAGCCCTGATACAGCAGACGAGTGCGTTCTACCGCCATCTCGGTTGCATAGTATTTACGGATGACCTGCGCGGGCGCCGCCGAGGGGCCAAGCAGGTCGGAGCGGAGAGTCATAGGCAGTGTTCTTATAATGGTGAGCCCGAAACGTCGACGGAGCATACACAAGCAAACGCGTGGGCCAAACTGCTCCACGTCATAAAAACCACACGACATTTGCGCGCAAACATCGGGGCCAGACAGCTCGAGCGAGACGCTGCGCGGGCTGTGGCCCATGACCAACCGGTCATCATTGCTCGCAGAATGTCGACCCGTCCGTCACAGCGTTTGGCGCTTTGCGTCGACCACCCGGCATTGGGATTTGCCCGTCTCCCCCCAGCACCCTAGAATGCGCCGATGCGCGATGATCTCTCTCTTTTGCTGAACTCCCTCAACGATGCCCAACGCCAGGCCGTAGCAGCCCCCGTTGGCCGTCAGTTGGTCCTGGCCGGTGCTGGCTCCGGTAAAACCCGAGTGCTGGTGCACCGTATCGCCTGGTTGATCCAGGTCGAGAACGCGTCCCCGCATTCCATCCTGTCGGTGACGTTCACCAACAAGGCCGCTGCCGAAATGCGCCACCGCATCGAGCAGTTGATGGGCATCAGCCCCGCAGGCATGTGGGTGGGCACCTTCCACGGCCTGGCGCACCGCCTGCTGCGGGCCCACTGGCAGGAGGCGGGCCTGGCCCAGACCTTCCAGATCCTCGACAGCGACGACCAGCAACGCCTGGTCAAGCGTGTGATCCGCGAGCTGGGCCTCGACGAACAACGTTGGCCAGCACGCCAGGCGCAATGGTTCATCAACGGCCAGAAAGACGAAGGCCTGCGCCCGCAACATATCCAGGCCAGCGGCGATTTGTTCCTGGCCACCATGCGCAGTATTTATGAAGCCTACGAGGCAGCCTGCGTGCGCGCCGGTGTCATCGACTTCTCCGAACTGCTGCTGCGCGCCCTGGACCTGTGGCGCGACAACCCGGGTTTGCTGGCCCATTACCAGAAGCGCTTCCGTCACATCCTGGTGGACGAGTTCCAGGACACCAACGCCGTGCAGTACGCCTGGTTGCGCCTGCTGGCCAAAGGTGGCGACAGCCTGATGGTGGTAGGCGATGACGACCAGTCGATCTACGGCTGGCGTGGCGCGAAAATCGAGAACATCTACCAGTACTCCGAAGACTTCCCGGACGCGGTCACCATCCGCCTTGAGCAGAACTATCGCTCCACCGCCGGCATCCTCAAGGCCGCCAACGCCTTGATCGCCAACAACACCGGGCGCCTGGGCAAAGAGCTGTGGACCGACGGTGGCGAAGGCGAGGCGATCAACCTGTACGCCGCGTTCAACGAGCACGATGAAGCACGCTACGTGGTGGAAACCATCGAAAGCGCGCTGAAAACCGGCCTGGCACGCAGCGACATCGCCATTCTGTACCGCTCCAACGCCCAATCGCGGGTGCTGGAAGAGGCCTTGCTGCGCGAACGTATCCCGTACCGCATCTATGGCGGCCAGCGCTTCTTCGAGCGGGCGGAAATCAAGAACGCCATGGCTTACCTGCGCCTGCTGGAAGGCCGGGGCAACGATGCGGCGCTGGAACGGGTGATCAATATCCCGGCCCGTGGCATCGGCGAAAAAACCGTTGAAGCGATCCGCGACCACGCGCGTCACGCCGATGTGTCGATGTGGGAGTCCATGCGCCTGCTGATCGCCAATAAAGGCCTGACCGGGCGCGCTGCGGGTGCGCTGGGCGTGTTTGTCGAGCTGATAGAGAACCTGGCCGCCAAGTGCGCGGAAATGCCGTTGCACTTGATGACCCAGACCGTGATCGAACAATCCGGCCTGATTGCCTATCACGAAGCGGAAAAAGGCGAAAAAGGTCAGGCTCGAGTAGAAAACCTTGAGGAACTGGTCAGCGCCGCCCGTGCGTTCGAGAACACCGAGGAAGATGAAGAGCTGACGCCACTGGCGGCTTTCCTCGGTCATGCCTCGCTCGAGGCCGGTGATACCCAGGCCGATGAGCATGAAGACAGCATCCAGCTGATGACCTTGCACAGCGCCAAGGGCCTGGAGTTCCCGTATGTGTTCCTGGTGGGCATGGAAGAAGGCCTATTCCCGCACAAGATGAGCCTGGAAGAGCCAGGCCGCCTTGAGGAAGAACGCCGCCTGGCTTACGTGGGCATCACTCGCGCCATGCAGAACCTGGTGATGACCTACGCCGAAACCCGGCGCCTCTACGGCAGCGAGACCTACAACAAGGTGTCGCGCTTCGTACGTGAAGTGCCGAAGGGGCTGATCCAGGAAGTACGTCTGTCCAACAGCGTCAGCCGCCCGTTCGGTGGTGGTC